>CAZMZZ010000004.1:0-60262 GCA_964571215.1 uncultured Gammaproteobacteria bacterium | reverse complement strand
TTTATTTAACATAATATATATTATACGAAGTTATATAAACTAGATATAGTATGATACTCGAAAAAAGAGCTATAGATGTAGATTTCAGGGTATATACCCTTCTGTTTAGTAAGCCCATATATAAAGGTATTCATAGGAAGTTCCGCAAGAAAGAGTAAATAGATTCCATCCAGGTGTTGAAATGGTCACTGACTCACTTCCTGATGAAGCTTTGTTGCCTGACCATGCACCTCCAGCAGTACATGATTGAGCTGATGAATTCCAAGAAAGCGTAATAGATACACCAACAGCAACATTTTCACTTGTTGCATAAAAAGGATCATTAAAAAGTTCCCAGGAAAATCTTTTTCATAGAAATTACTCTGGGTTTTTTACTATCTTATAATTCTCATCTATTTGTTTCATTTCTTTTCTTAAGAGAATCAAAGCTAAAAGATTTGGGATCGTAGCTATTGGTCCTATGACAGTAGCAATATCCCAGACAATCTTAGTATCGATGATAGCTGCTAAAAAGAAAGCACCTACGTAGATAATTCGATAGTACAAAATCCAACCTTCACCAAATAAGTGTGCAGTTGCTCTGTCTCCATAATACGACCATGCAATAACGGTTGAAAAAGCAAATAACAGAAGACCTATGGCAACAATGTACTGACCATATTCTCCAAAGATACTTCTTGTAAATGCCTTCCCAGTCAAGTCGGCGCCTATTAAAAGAGATTTTCCTTCTATTTTAAAATCTCCAATACCTTCTATTTTCCCGTTACTAACTTTTATTTCACCTGAAAATCTATCATTAGTGCCGTTAATAAAATAAATACTATCTTCTGCAATAGACCTGTTATGCATTAAGGTAACATCTTGATTTGTTAGAGTACCTTTCTCTATCAATAAGGTGCCGTTGTATTCTAGAGAGTCATTATCGCCATAAAAATATTTTCTTAGCTGTGCTGTATCATTTTGATCTGTTTCAGAATAGGTTCCTGAAAGATAAGTCATTGCACTAGCTTCAAATTTATTTTCAAATTTTTCCGTCCAGACTCCTGATGACAGTATAACTAAACCGGTTATCGTACATACTATAATTGTGTCAATAAACGGTTCTAAAATAGACACCATACCTTCTTCTATTGGATCTTCAGTTTTAGAAGATGCATGAGCTATAGGAGCAGAACCCTGACCTGCTTCATTAGAGTACAAACCTCGGTTTACTCCCCTGGTCAGTGCTGCCGCAACACTTGCTCCAAGAAATCCCCCTACAGCTGCTGTTGGAGTAAAAATATGTATAAAAATAGATTTAAAAGCTGGAATAATATTCTCATAATTTCCTATGATAACTGCGCTCGCTCCTACTAAGTACCAAAAAGCCATAAATGGAACCAGTTTAGATGCTATTTGAGCTATTCTTTTAATACCTCCTATAATTACCATCCATAAAAGAACGGCAAGGACTGCGCCTGTTGCAATTTTAGGTATGCTAAAAGTATCTTGTAAAACTACTGCAATACTGCTGATTTGTGGCATATTTCCAGTACCTAAGCACATCATTAATAGGCATACAGAGAATATTACAGCCAGCCATTTCATGTTTAGTCCATTGTCTATGTAATACATGGGGCCGCCTGACATGCTTCCATCTGCTAATTTTTCTCTATATTTGTGAGATAAAGTTACTTCTACAAACTTTGTTGTCATTCCTAAAAAAGCAGTTATCCACATCCAGAAAATTGCTGCTGGACCCCCTAAAAAGATTGCTAATGCAACACCACCAATATTCCCAGTACCTATAGTCCCCGATAAAGCGGTAGTTAAAGCTTGAAATGGGGTTGTATCTCCCTCAGTATCTGGTTTTACATATTTTCCTGTTAATACTCTCCAGCCGTGCTTAAAGTACTTAATTTGAGGAAATCCCAAGTAAAGAGTAAAGAAAATACCTGTTCCTATAAGAAATGCAGGAAACCAGTATTGGTCTACTAAATAATATGTAAGAAAATCAAGGACTTGGACTAAAGTATTCATGTAAGTTATAAAAAATTAGTTCAAATGTTTTTCTAATTCTGTATAACCACCTATGTAAATGCCATCCATAGTGATTTGAGGAAATGTTCTTGCTTCTGGAAACTTTACCTGCAACTCTTCTCGAGTAAAATCGACGTCCAGCATGTATTTCTTATAGTCTAGTTTTTTTAGCTCACATAAAGCTACAGCTCTATCGCAAAAAATACATTGTGGTTTAGACCATATTTCTATCATCTACTTGTTTACTCTATTATTCGTTATAAACTAATCGTCCTAATTAATAACTTAATCGTTATGATACTTGAAGGAATCAAATTTTCTAATAGTTTCTTTGTAAGAAACTTAATGAAGATAATTTTTATATGCGCGATTCCTATTTTATTTATAAGTATTTTTCAATTAACTATAGATCCTTTACCTTGGAATAATTTAAGCGAGTTATCCTTTACCACACTATTGTTTCAATCTTTCAATATCTTATTTCAAATAACTTTCTTATCTTTATCTATTCTTTTAATTAATGATCTTTCAAATGATAAAAACCAAACAATAGTTAATTATTTATTTAAAAGTATTTTCTTTGTACCTACTCTTACTTTTGCTTATTTTTTTGTAGCTACAGCTGTTTCTTTTGGAGTAATACTTTTTATTCTTCCTGGAGTTTATCTGTTAGGTAGATTTATTTATCTACCTTTTGTTGTTGTATTGGAGAACAGAAAATTTCTTGATTCATTAAAGGTTGCACAAAGTTACGCAAAAGAAGAGGCATGGTTGCTTGGTACAGCAGCATTTTTTTTATACTTTATTTATTTTTTTATAACTATAACTTTTGGATCCATTTTTTTTGATCCCGAAAAAGATATTATTCCTCCAAAGTTTCTTTTTTTTACTTACCTATCGTCCTTTTTATTTCAAATTTATTTTAATATTTTTGTTTATTCCTTGTATAAGAATAGAGAAATAAAATAAATAGATTTTAAGAAGAGATAGCTAGTTCTATATTCCAACTTACAAAAAGAGCTTTAAGTAAATAATCGATTCTTAGATTTGTGCCACTATTAATTCCATTCCAAGTTTTATTGGTTTCTTCTAATAATTGAAAAAGAGTCTGATTATTTACTTTCTTGCCAAGATAAGAGGAAATATGATCTGTATCAGATACCGTGTTGGATGACTCTTGATAGAAATGATGTCTTAAAGAATCTCTTAATAGGTCAATCATCCATTCTATCTTGATTGGTAAAGATTCAAGATCTTTAGCCCATTCTTCAGAAACTAGAACAATACTTTCCCCTTTCTTAATTATTTCAGAAATATTACTTATAAATAATTCTCTAACCTCATTTAATGGCTGGGATAAAAGTCTAATTGCTTCAATAGGCCTATTCTTAGAAAGAGTTAGAGCTAACTCCGCATCTTTGTTTTCTATGCCTTCTGATTTAAGCCACGCCTTAACTTGTTCCCTTTTTGGTGTACTAACTTTTAATTCTGAACATCTACTTAAAATTGTAGGACTTAGTAGGTGTGATCTATGACTAACCAAGATAAACAAACTATTTCTGGGTGGTTCTTCTAAAATTTTAAGGGCAGAATTAGAAGCATCTTTATTCATAGTTTCTGCCGGATAGACTAGAAAAATTTTATTACCATCTAGAAAAGAAGACTCAAAGAGGTCATCAAAACATTCTCTTATTTGATTAATACTTATTTGTTTTTTTTCTTTTTCTCTTTCGATTAAATGGAAATCTGGATGATTAGAAGATATGAATAACTTGCATGAGTGACATCTGCAACTTTCTAAAAATTTCTGTTCTTTGCACAAAATCTTTCTAGAGATTTCTACTGCTAGTTGTTTTTTTCCTATGCCCTCTCTTCCGCTTATGAGATATGCATGACTGAGTTGCTTTTTATTAAATAGACTATGATAATCTTTGATCCAAGGCAGAAAAGTATTTTGTATCATTAGATTAAAGTACCTTTTTAATTTCTTTTATTACTTGAGCAGATACTTCTTTTAATGTTTTTGAACTATCTATAATTACAATCCTTTCCTTATTTTTTTCTGCTAATCTTAAGTAAGTTTCTCTTATTTTTTTATGAAATTCCTTTGGTTCAGATTCAAATCTATCTAAATCCTCTCTATTGGAGATTCTTTGAAAAGCTAAATCTACAGGTAAATCAAAAAGCAGAGTCAAGGAAGGGATTGGTAACTCTAATACTTCTGCTATAAGCTCTATCCTGCTTATCTCTAGCCCTCTTCCACCTCCTTGATAAGCTATTGTAGAATCCATAAATCTATCAGTTACAACCCATGTCCCCTTATTGAGGTTAGGTTTTATTACTTTATCGACATGATCTTTTCTGTCTGCTAGCATCAAAAGCAGTTCTACTTCTGAAGATATTGAAGTTCTTTTATTTAATAAAAGTTTTCTCAGTTCATCGCCTATGCTGCTTCCTCCTGGTTCCCTAGTATTAATATGATTAATATTTTGGTCACCTAAAATTTTATTGATTGTTTGAAGACTAGTCGTTTTACCAGAACCTTCAATTCCTTCTAAACTTATAAATCTTCCTTCTTTCATTGAGTTAATTGATATTTTCTTACTGCATCATTATGTTCCTTAAGTGTTTCTGAGAAATGATGTGTTCCATCTCCTCTAGAAACAAAATAAAGATATGATCCATCACTAGGCATAAAAGAAGCAATTAATGAAGTTTCACTTACAAGTCCTATAGGACCCGGAGGAAGTCCCTTATTTACATATGTATTAAACGGATGTCTCATCTGAAGGTCCTTTCTTTTAATATCTCCATCAAATTTCTTACCTAAAGCAAAGATAACTGTAGGGTCAGATTGTAGCTTCATATTTAACTTAAGTCTTCTAATGAAAACTCCTGCTATGTCTTTTTTTTCTTTACCCTCTTTTTCTATTATTGAAGCAAGAATCAGTGCCTCGTAAGAGCTCTTATAAGGTAAATCTAGTCTCCTTTCAGACCATAAATTAGTAAGTATTTTTTGTTGCTTGTTGTAAGCTCGCTTTAAGATATTAGAATAAGTGTCTCCCTTTTGATAAAAATAAGTGTCTGGTGAAAATAATCCTTCTAGAGAGGTGTTTTCAATAGAAAGCTCTTTTCTTAGAACCACATAAGAAGCTTCTAAATCATTCTTTAGTGCTTCTTGGGATTTAAGACTATCCAATACTTCCAGAAAGGTGGAGCCTTCTTTAAGCCTAACTTGTCTATAAAAAACATCCCCATTAGAGAGTTTTTTAATTAAATTAAAAGTATTTTCACCAGGCAAAAGTTGATATTCACCTGTATAAATAGACTTAGAATTTCCGCTGATAATCAGGTAAGTTTTAATAAAAAAAGGATAGAAAATAATTTTTTTCTTTTCTAGGTTATGTATTATTTGATTTAAGGAAGAACCTTCTTTTATTTCTACAAAAGTTCTTTCTTGAATTGGTAGTGGTTTTAATAGTTGGCTTAAGAAAAAAGATATTGAAAGTAATAGTAGAAGACTTACAAGAAAATAAACTTTTTTATTACTCACTTAGCTAGGATACCTCAGAAAAAACTAAAGTTGCATTAGTCCCGCCGAATCCAAAAGAATTAGAAATACTATTTTTTATTTTAAATGGACTAGCTTCGTTAGCAGAATAATTAAGGTCGCAACCTTCATCTGGATGATTTAAATTAATTGTAGGTGGTGCTACATTATCTTGAATTGCTAAAATAGAAAATATTGCTTCGATAGCACCAGCTGCTCCCAATAAATGTCCTGTCATAGATTTTGTTGAACTAACTATAAATGTTGTGGGATCATTTCCAAACATCCTTTTTAAAGCTAAATTTTCAGCAATATCTCCCATAGGAGTTGAAGTGCCATGAGCATTGATGTATTGGATTTCTTCCGTATTTAAGTTTGCATCAGAAAGCGCATTTTTCATAGAAAGGTAAGCTCCTTCACCGTCTTCTGAAGGAGCAGTTATATGGAAAGCATCTGCACTCATACCAAAACCTTTTAATTCAGCATAAATTTTTGCCTTTCTTTTCTTGGCATGTTCATATTCTTCTAGCATTAAACAACCTGCCCCCTCTCCAAGAACAAATCCATCTCTATCTTTATCCCACGGTCTACTAGCTTCCTGAGGTCTTTCGTTATTAGTAGATAAGGCCTTTGCTGCATTAAAACCTGCCAACCCTAGTGGAGTAATTGCCATCTCAGAACCACCAGTTAACATAATATCAGCATCTCCATGAACAATACTCCGAAAAGCATAGCCTATAGAATGACTTGCACTAGAGCATGCACTAGCTATAGAAATATTTGGTCCTTTATATCCAAACTTAAGGGAAGCATACCCAGAGACCATATTAGAAATGGATCCTGGAACAAAGAATGGAGAAATCTTCTTAGGTCCATTTTCATTTAAATGAAGACTGTTAGTCTCTATGGTTAGTAGCCCTCCTATCCCTGAACCTATAGACACTCCTATTCTTGTGGCATCTAAATTATTCAATTCAATGCCTGAATCCGTAACGCATTGCTGAGAGGCAATTAATCCATATTGAATAAAAGCATCAGTTCTCCTAATAATCTTTTTATCTAGAAAATCCTCTGGAGTAAAATTGCTAAGGCTAGCAGCAAATTTGGTTTCAAAATGCTTTGTATCGAAGTAGCTAATATCCTTTACACCACTATTTCCAGATACAATGTTGTCCCAGCAATCTTCTATTGTATTTCCGGTTGGAGCGAGGATACCCAAACCAGTTACTACCACCCGTCTCTCAGGCATAATCAAAAAAAATAGGAACTAAATATTCCTAATTAGATTTATTAAGAATTATTGGTTATGTAATCTACAGCGTTTTTTACAGTTACTATGCCTTCTGCCTCTTCGTCAGGAATTTCTATTTCGAATTCCTCTTCAAAAGCCATAACCAACTCTACTGTATCCAGAGAATCAGCGCCTAAGTCATCTATAAAGGATGCTTCATGTTTTACTTCATCAGTGCTAACACCAAGTTGTTCGCATACTATTTTTTGAACTCTCTCATCAATGCTCATAAGCTTTTTCTCCTATTGGCAAAAAAAATGACTAGCCCTCTTAGCTAGAGGGCGCATGTTAAACAACTTTACGATTTTTTGCATTATTCATTTACTAATATCTTCAAAAAAGTCAAGAAATCTTAGCTTCTTTACATGTATAAACCACCATTAATATGAATTGTTTGACCTGTAATATAAGAAGCTTCTTCTGAACTTAAAAAAAGAATTAAATCTGAAATTTCCTCTGCTTTTCCAAATCTTGATAAAGGTATTTTTTCAAGTATTTCTTCTTTTAGTTTTCCGTCTATGTTTTGGGTCATATCTGTTTCTATATAACCAGGAGCTACTGAGTTTACAGTTATACCCCTTGAGCCAACTTCATTTGCTATAGTCCTAGAAAAAGCTTCAATTCCAGATTTAGCTGCTGAATAGTTAGCTTGACCTTTATTTGCAATTGAAGCAGCAGTTGAACTTATATTAATTATTCTACCCCACCTATCTTTAATCATATTTTTTAAAATTTTCTTAGTAATTCTGAAAGCGCCATTTAAATGTATATTTATTACTTGTAACCACTCTTCTTCTTTCATTCTTAAGAAGATATTGTCCCTGGTTATCCCTGCATTATTTATTAAGATATTAATATCTTTATGGTTGTTATCAATAGTCTTTAAGAATGTATCTATTGAACCTTTGTTATCTAGATTCAATTCAATACCTATTAGACCATTCTTAGAAATTTCTTTAATACCTTCTGGAGATGTGGCTGTACCAACCACTAAATAACCTTGTTCTTTCAAGGTAAGAGCTATATTCTTTCCTATGCCTCTAGAGGCTCCAGTTATTAAAACTTTTTTTTCTTTAGATGGCATTCTTTATCTTTAAGTAGTTTTCATAATTATCTAAATCTATTGTACTAACTTTAGGGTTAATCCTTTTTATTAAACCAGTTAACACTTTAGAAGGACCACACTCAATTATATTAGTAACACCTAGATCTTGAGTCATCAATTTGATGGTTTCAGACCACCTTACAGGTTTGTATATTTGGGCAATTAATTTATTTTTTATATCCTTTGAAGATTTTGAAATAGAGATATCAACGTTATGTATGACAGGTATATGGGGATCATAGAAATTAACTTGCTCGATAGTTTTTGTGAACTTCTTTGAAGCAGGTAACATTAACTCTGAATGAGCTGGTACACTCATTTTTAACTTAATTGCTCTTTTAGCTCCCATTTGTTTACATTGAGTAATTGCTTTCTCTACACCCTTAGATGTGCCGGATATGACTATCTGATTTGAAGAATTAATATTAGCTGTATTTACCAACTTACTAAGATCTAAAGAAATATTATGGCAAATGTTAGTAACTTGTTCTTCTGTGAGTCCTATAACAGCGGCTATAGCACCTTCCTTTTCTGGTACTGCATCTTGCATTAATTTACTTCTAGTTTTTACTAAATCTAAAGCGTTTTCAAATTTCAAAGCCTCTGAAGCAACTAAAGCAGCGTATTCACCAAGAGAATGTCCTGATAAGCAAGAGACATTTCTAAGATAAGGAGAAACTAGTTTCCACAATGCTACATTTGCAACTAACATTAAAGGCTGTGTAATTTCTGTCTTAGAAATGTTTTCTTCTGAATTGGACTTAATTAAATTAATTAAATCTATATCTAAGATTTTGGAAGCGGTTTCGAAGACTTCTTTAAAAACAGGTTCATGAATAAAGTAATCTTCTAGCATAGACAGGTACTGAGAACCTTGCCCTGGGAAAACTACAGCATTAACTGGATAAGCCATTATTGTGGACTTATTCTTCTTCGGTCTCTTCTGGTTGTTTAGTTTCTATAATTTTCTTTCCTTTATAAAAACCATTTGCTGTCATCTGATGACGAAGATGTTTCTCTCCTGATACAACATCAGTTGAATATGTTGGTTTCTTTAATGCATGATGGGATCTTCTTTTCCCTCTCCTAGACCTAGATACTTTGCTTTTTTGTACAGCCATAACAACCTCAGGATGAATTTTATTCCAATTATTTAATCAGGTCTCTAATTTTTTCAAATGGTCTTAATTTTTCTGTTTCCTTTGATGTTTCTTTATTGTTTCTACAGTTTTTACTAGGACAGGCTATAGATGTTGGAGAATTAAGATATATTTCTTCTAGAACTAGGTCTTCTATATTGAAAGAATCTAGATTCTGAAAGTGAATATCCATATCGTTATCTGCATCATCTAGCTCTAAAAGGTCTTGAATAATAGTATTTGATTTTATATTTATTTGAATACTAATAGGTTTTAAGCAATATTGACATTCAACATCAAGCTCACCTTGGATCAAACCAACAAAATTAAATTCAGTTGGCGAAAGTTTTTTTATTTCTGCTTTATATTGAATAGGTTTTTTTAATCGTTCCTGTTGATATAACTGTGTCAACTCAGTAATCTCTTCGCTGATTTTTAAAGGTAAAGATATCTTATTTAAGTTTATAGAATTAGTCATATAAATAAGTATTGAAAAAATTAGGTTCCTTAACTTTAAAATTTAGACTTAGACTAGGAAAATTTATTGAGTGCGAATGAAGACACATTCTTTTTATACCTCTTTTCCTTAAATTTTTATTAAATTCTTTATCTCCATATTTTTGATCGCCAGCTATAGGGTGTCCTAGATAAGTTGTATGAACTCTAATTTGATGAGTGCGTCCAGTAATTATTTTACATTTAATCAAGCTTAAGTCTTTTTTATACTTAACTAATTCAAAATTACTTAAAGATTTTTTCCCACCCTTTTTAACTTTTACTTCTCTCTGTCCAGATCTTTTAGCATTTTTAATTAGATCTAGTTCTATTGTAGTAAGATCCTCAGGCCATTTACCTTTTACAATCGCTAAGTACTGTTTCTCAACCCTCCCCTCTCTTAATTCTTTATGCATAGTTCTTAGCACAGATCTTTTTAAAGCAACAACTATACATCCAGAGGTATCCTTATCTAGTCTGTGAACAAGCTGAGCATTTATAAATCTTGGGTTTATTTGTCTTATAGACTCTATTAACCCTAATGCAATTCCACTTCCACCATGACTTGCCATACCTATAGGTTTATTTATTACTAATAGATCTTCATCTTTGAAAACAATACTTTTTTGTATTAACTCTCTTGCATTATCTTTTACTTTTGCTTTTTTTGTTATTTCTAAAGAATAAGGAGGAATGCGTATCTCATCACCTTTTTCTAATCTTTTACTTGGTTTAGAGCGTGATCCATTCACTCTAACTTCTCCCTTCCTGATAATTGAATAGATCTTTGTTCTTGGAAGGCCTTTTATCCTCGAAATAAGACAATTGTCAAGTCTCACACCGTGGTATTCTTGGGATACCTTATACTTCGAAACTGGAAATTTCTTAATTTGCATTCTATTTTTTGTTTTATCACACCTTTTAAAAAGCAGCTTGATATGCTATTTTAAATAAGAAGTTGTCTATATTTACATAAAAAAGAAACTAAAAGACAACGATTGTTAAATAAAAAAGCAGATTTAGAAAGTTAAGTTACTGATATAAAGAATTCTAAGCTACATGGGCGTGGCACAAAAAAACTATAATTCGCTCATTAACATAAATAAAGCATTTAAAGCTTTAACATAAAATCAAGTACTAACTCGCTGCTTTCCTTAAGAGGGAAGATAATGAAAAGAATGTTGATAAATGCTACTCAACCAGAAGAGTTGCGAGTAGCCCTTGTGGATGGACAAATACTTTATGATTTTGACATTGAGCAAATTGGAAAAGAAAGAAAAAGATCTAATATATATAAAGGTAAAATTTCAAGAATTGAGAAAAGTCTAGGAGCAGCTTTTGTTGAGTTTGGTTCAGAAAGACATGGATTCCTTCCGATTAAAGAATTAGCTCCTCAATTTTTTAAGAATAGTTCTAAAAATGCTATTGATAATGTCTTAAGTCAAGGTCAAGAAATAATAGTCCAAGTAGATAAAGAAGAGAGAGGGACTAAGGGAGCTGTATTAAGTACCTTTATATCTTTAGCAGGTCATTATTTAGTGCTTATGCCGAATAATCCGGACTCTGGTGGTATCTCGAGAAGTATAGAAGGTAAAGCTAGAGATGAAATGAGATCTAAGATGAGTTCATTAAATATTCCTGAAGGAATGGGTCTAATACTTAGAACAGCGGGAGAAGGTATTAGTTTAGAAGATCTAAATTGGGATCTAGAATATTTATTGAGTCTTTGGGATGCTATCCATGAAGCTTTTCAGTTAAAGAAAGCTCCTTTTCTTATTTTTAAAGAAAATGATCTTATATCTAGATCTCTAAGAGATTTTCTTAGAGAAGATATAACTGAAGTGCTAATCGACAGCGATGATGCTTACGAACAAGCACGTGAATTCGTATCTAGGCTAATGCCAGATTTTGAAGATAGGATTAAAAGATATGAAGAATCCATACCTCTATTTACGCGTTATCAAATTGAATCACAAATTGAAACTGCTTATCAGAGGGAGGTAAATCTTACTAGCGGAGGGTCAGTTGTTATAGACCAAACAGAAGCATTAGTATCAATAGATATTAATTCAGCTAAGGCTACTAGTGGATCAGATATTGAAGAGACAGCAGTTAAAACAAATCTGGAAGCAGCTAAAGAGATTGCAAAACAATTAAGATTAAGAGACATGGGTGGTCTAATTGTAATAGATTTTATAGATATGCAAGCTCTAAAGAATAAAAGAAAAGTAGAGGATATTTTACTTTCTTCTTTATCCATAGATAGGGCCAAAGTGCAGGTGGGAAGGATTTCAAGATTTGGGCTCTTAGAGATGTCTAGACAAAGGCTAAGACCTTCTCTTCAAGAAAGATGGACACAAGATATCAGTAGTCTTTCAACAGCAGTCTTACGTCTCATAGAAGAAGATGCTGGAAAAAAGAAAAGTGGAGAAGTACGAGCTATTGTGTCCTCTGATATGTCAGTATTCTTATTAAATGAAAGAAGAGCTCGTATTAATGAAATAGAAGAAAAAACAGGAGCCAGAATTGTAGTTGTTTCCGATCCTAGTAGAGCAGATAACCGGTTCGAGGTTTCACGAATAAAAGAAGACAGTAAATCATCCAAAGAAGATAAAAGTTACAAAATTCAAGAAGAGATAGGGACATCAAGTAAAATAACCTCGAAAACAAAATCACAAAAAATTGAAGAAGCTGCAGTAAATATACTCCCAACAAGAAAACCTAAGCGAAAGAAAGAAAGCTTTTTTGGCAGATTAATGGGATTTTTAACTAACGATAAGACGGAAGATATAAGACCCAAGAAAAAGAAATTTAAGAAAAGACCAAAAACAAATACTGTAAAAGAAAAGAACTTTTCTAAAAACAAAAAAAATTCTAACCCAAAGTCAAATTATAAGAATGTAAAGAATGGAACTAAAAAAAGAAGACCACAAAAAGAAAAAATATCTAAAGAGAAAAATAAAGACATATCTAGTAAGGATAAAAGAAAAATAAGTAACGAGGACCACGAAAAAAAAATCAGTCCTAAAAAGGGAAAACCGCAGGAATCTAAGAAATCTCCTCCAAAAAATAAAGAACCATTATTAAAGGAAAAATCACATATTAAGGAAGCTACTGGGGAAGTAAAAGAAAAAGAACTTACTAAATCGGGTAAAGATTGGGGACAAGCAGCCAACGACCCAAGAAAGAAGTCTACCTAAACGCTGGTAATTTATCTAAATAGATCTTTTTAACATAACTATCTATGAGCTTTCCTGAGATTGAAATCTTAGAAGATGGTGTTTCAGGTAGAGATGTATAATTAAACCACTGAACTATATCTATCTCATTATTATCTGCTTTTATATCCCCAGAAAGATATTCAGCATGGAAGCCTAACATTAGCTGACTAGGAAAAGGCCATGATTGGCTACTATAGTAAGTTAAATTGGTAACTTTAATGTTTACCTCTTCAAAAATTTCTCTGTGGATAGCTTCTTCAACCGTTTCACCAGCCTCTATAAATCCGGCTAGAGTACTATATAACTTTCCAGGAAAGTTCTTATTGTGTGCAAGCAGTATTTCTTGTCCTTTTGTAACTAATACAATAATACAAGGTGAGATTCTAGGATAAACTAATGAATCCTTGTTTTCACATTCCATTGCCGTTTCAGTGGGATGTTTTTCCATCTTAGATCCACATTTTGAGCAAAACTGATTATTTTTATACCAATTAGATAACTGAATTGCTCTTGAACAAAGACCAAACAAATTATCTGGTAAGCTTCCCAACAAAGACATCATATTTTGTAATCTAGAGTTCTCTAAGATTACAGAATCTTTAGATAAATCTTCTACATAACAAGATTTATTATCAAGTATGCCTACGAAATGTGTCGTTATCGATTCCATCCCTGACCATTTCTTTTCTTCTTCACTTAAGAATACAATGTTATTAGTTTTTGAATCTATCAATAGTTCATTGTTTTTTATACATAAAAATATTGAGTCTAAGGCTAGACTTGGAAAGTTTTCAGGAACAAATTTACTATCTAATTTTGGAACGTACATGATGAAATTATTTTAAGGTAGTACTAGTTAGTTTAAAATACATTTTTTAAAAAATGGAGTTCTAAGTAATTTAAATGGAAGTCTTAACACTTAATGAAGGTATGCTAGTATCAGGTATTGTTCTCGCTATTAGCTTTATTCTAATTTTTACTGAAACCTTACACGGATTTCATAGAAGTAAAGTAGCTATGGCTGGAGCTGGAGCTATGATACTGGTCGGTCAGTATTATGGTTTTTATAGTCCAGATAATGCTTTTGAAGCTATAGACTGGAATGTCATTTTCCTTCTTGCAAGCATGATGGCCATTGTAGCCATAATGGTTAGTACGGGAGGATTTGAACGCTTAGCAGCACAAATAGGAAGATTTGCTAAAGGAAGACAATTTCTGTTAATGGCAATAATGGGTACAGCAGTTACTGTACTATCTCTTCTATTAGACAATGTAACTACAGTGGTCATCTTTGGTCCTTTAATAGTCTTAATTGCACAAAAAATGAAAGTGACCCCTATTCCTTATCTTATGGCTGCAGCTCTTCTATCTGATACAGGTGGGGTTGCAACACTAGTTGGAGATCCACCTAATTTAATGATAGGAAGTGCAGTAGGAATAAGCTTTATGACCTTTGTTGAGAAAATGGGATTAATAGTCTTTGTTGCTTGGCTAGGTACTTTGTTTGCACTTCGTTTTCTATGTAGAAAAGATCTTGCTATAACACCTCAAGGAACATTTGAAGAAGAAATACCCTACAAGGATCAATCCCTGTGGATAAAATCCTGCGCAGTATTAGGTTTATTAGTAGTTCTTTTTATTAGCCACGACACTATCCATTGGCAGCCTTGGATGGTAGCTGGAGCAGGATTACTTATCTTGGTATTAATTGCCAAGTACATTGAGATGGAAGAAGTTATGAAAGAAGTAGAGATGCCTTTACTAATTTTCTTCATTTCTTTATTCATTATTGTTGGTGGAGTTGAACATAGTCACTTTCTTCAGTACCTAGGACAGTTCATTATTGATTTTGTTGCTCAAGATTTATTATTAGCAACAATCGTATTAATGTGGGTAGCAGCTTTTATGTCAGCAGCCATAGATAATATTCCATTTACAGCTGCCATGATACCCATTCTTCTTTCATTAGAAGCACAAGGCATAGATGTAACTCCTTTGTGGTGGGCTCTAGCTTTAGGAGTTGGCATGGGTGGTAATGGAACGCATATTGGTTCTACAGCTAATGTTTATATTGTTACTGTTTCTGAGAGATTAGCCAGGAAGGAGAATAATCCTGATTTAGCAATAACACCTTACAAATGGGCTAAGATAGGGTTCCCAGTTATGCTCCTTACACTTGTAATTTGTACTATTATCATGTATTTCTTTTTTGATTTTTATGCAACTCCTTTCCCCAGAACTGGTTAATAGAAACTAGATGCAGAGAAGGTTTTGTGTAGCTCCAATGATGGGAAGGACTGACCGTCACGAACGTTACTTCTTACGTAAATTATCTACTAAGGCATATTTATACAGTGAGATGATTCATGCCAATGCTGTTGTTAGAAATAGCAAGTTAATTAATTTTAATTCTTGTGAACATCCTTTAGGAATTCAATTAGGAGGAAGTGATCCAATTTGTCTAAGTGATGCAGCCCAAGAGGCTGAAGAATGCGGATATGATGAAATAAATCTAAATGTCGGTTGTCCGAGTAAAAAAGTTAAAGAAGGAAAGTTTGGTGCTGTACTTATGAAAAACCCAAACAAAGTTGCAGACTGTATTAAAGCTTTAATAGGTAGCGTAGATATACCTGTGTCTATTAAGTGCAGAATTGGTGTAGATAATATGGATACTGAGAAAGACTTAGACAACTTTATTCAAATCACAAAAGAAGCTGGCTGCTCTATATATATAATTCATGCCAGAAAAGCCTTATTAAAAGGATTAAGTCCAAAAGAAAATAGAAATATACCCGCTCTTAACTATGAGAGAGTTTATAAGCTTAAAGAAAAGTTCCCCGATCTTGAAATTATACTCAATGGTGGACTTTCTGAGATCAATAAAAGCATTACACATCTAAGTTATGTTGATGGCATTATGATGGGGAGAGGAATCTATCAAAATCCCTTCCAAATAAAGGATGTAGATCAACTTTTTTATAGTAAAAGATTTTTTAATAAATCAAGAATAGAAGTATTTAAAGAACTAATTCCATATCTTCTAGAACAAGTTCATGCAGGAATTAAAATTCATTTAATTATGAGACATTTTCTGGGACTATTTAAAGGAACAAACCAAGCAAAAAAACTTAGAACATTACTCACTTCGATTAATAGTGAGAAAGAATTAGAAGACCAATTAATTTCAATTTCACATAAATTAGAGCTTTATGTTAGATAAGTTAAGAAAACTTTTTTCAGGCTTTTCAGAAGAAAAACAAATCGGAGAAGAAGATCTAAATGAAGCTCTTCAATTTGCAACATCAGCTTTATTAATTGAAACTGCTTTAGCTGACAAGAATTTCAATGACTTAGAAGTTAATTCTTTAAAAAAAACATTAAGAACAGTATTTTCTATAGACGATAAAACAATAGAGTTAATTATTGAAGATGCTCAACAAACAGTTAATGAATCAACCTCTTTGTATGAACACACTAGGATTATTAATGACTCCTGTACCTATGAAGATAAGAAAAAGCTCTTAAATTGCCTTTGGATAATTGCTTATGCTGATAATAAGTTAGATAAATATGAGGAACATCTAATAAGAAAAATATCTGGGTTATTGCATATTTCACATTCAGATTTTATAGCTGAGAAACTTAAAATAACTAAGAGTTAATCAAAATCATCAAATTCATCAAAGTCGTCTTCTATTAAACCATCTTTTTCTTCATATTTTCTATTTTGATAATAAGCATCTCTAAAGAAAATATACTCATCTCCGATAACTATTGATTCAAGACCTAGATACCTAGCTCGAGTGTCTATTAAATCTAAAAACTTTAGACTATAAACTGTTCTTTCATGGTCTATTAAAATCGAAGGGCTCATAAAAGCATCAGGTATCATTGCAAAAGAATCCTTAAGGGTGCTAGGTCCAATTAAGGGCAAAATGATATAAGGTCCATCTGGAACACCCCAGGTAGCCAGGGTCTGGCCAAAGTCCTCATCATGTTTCTTTAATCCTAAACTACTAGCTACATCAAATATACCCCCTACTCCTAAACTGCTATTAATAATAACTCTGCTGAGATCTGAGACGCTATCAATTATTTTCCCTTGTAAAAGATTATTTAAGCAAACACTTATGTCTTCGATGTTAAAAATTATATTGCTAATTCCAACTTCTACTATGTCTGGAGTTATTTTTTTGTAAGCTTCTGCTACGGGCTTAGCAATTGAATCATCAAGAGAGTTATTAATATCAAAGGTCACTCTATTTATTTCTTCAAAGGGGTCGTTGGCTAATACTTGCAAAGCAAATAGTTGAATAAAAATAAAAGAAAAGATTTTAGTCATTAGGTAAATTAATTTGAGGAATATTATTTTTTAATTCTTCTGTTAAGTTATCTATCCTTTTTATTATAAAAGAAGATATTTTATCGAACTTATTTTTCATATCGTTATCATCGTATATAGCTTTTTGCTCTCCAGCCTCTATTAATTGTAATTGAGAAATAAGGTCAATCTTATATTCAGAAGATAAAGTCTTTCCACCATCTTTGCCAAAAATATAATATTTCTTACTTGATCCTTTAGGAGAAAACCAACTCATATTTTCTATTAATCCTAACAGGGGAACATCAAGTTTTAATATCATTTCAATTCCTTTCTTAGTATCAGAGATGGAAACATCTTCTGGGGTGGTTATAATCAAAGCACCCTTTATTGGTATTCTTTGTAATAAGGTTAACTGAACATCTCCAGTACCAGGTGGTGTGTCAATAATTAAATAATCTAGTTCTTCCCAATCTGTTTGAGATATTAACTGTAGAACTGCACCACTCACCATTGGCCCTCTCCAGATTACAGGCATCTTTTCGTTGCTGATAAGACCCATTGACATGAACTTGATTCCATCTTTATTAACAGGTTTAAGTATTTTTTGATCTTTAACTTCTATTTTTTGGTTTAAAGCCTGCATTAGAACTGTCTGACTAGGTCCGTATATATCAGCATCTGCCAACCCTACCTTTAGACCCTTCTTCTGAAGTGAAAGAGCTAAATTTAATGAAACTGCAGACTTTCCTACTCCTCCTTTAGCTGAAAATACACCTATGATATTTTTAACCTTTTTTAAGGTATCAGGCACATTAATTTGTTTTAGATCTTTGGGCATCTCATTAAGTTAATACAATACGATATAATGATATTAAATAACATTCTAAGGGTTGCTTCCGTCTATGCAATATGTCAAAAGATAAATCAAAAAGAAATATTTTAGTAACAAATGCCCTACCCTATGCCAATGGCCCACTTCATTTAGGCCATATATTGGAACATATACAGTCAGATATTTGGGTTCGTTATCAAAAGTTAATTGGAAATAATTGCACATATATATGTGGAGAAGATGCTCATGGTACCTCTATTATGCTTAAAGCTGAAGAGTTAGATATATCTCCCGAAGAGTTAATTGAAAGAGTAAAAAGAAGTCATTTAGAGGACTTAGAAGCTTTTCAAATAGACTATGATAATTTTCACACCACTCATAGTGATGAAAATCAATATTATTCAGAATTAATTTTTGAACGTCTGAAAGAGCAAAATCTTGTTGAAGAAAGAGAAATAGAACAGCTTTACGACACAGAAAAGGGGTTGTTTCTTTCTGATAGGTACATAAAAGGCCAATGTCCTAAATGTGGAGCAAAAGAACAGTACGGGGACAACTGCGAAGTATGCAGTACAACTTATTCTGCTACTGAACTTCTAAATCCTATTTCTGTAATAACTAATTCCAGACCTCAGCTTAAAAGAAGCAAACACTTATTTTTTAAATTATCACGTTTAAAAAAAGAAATAAAAGAGTGGTTGATGAAAGCTACAATTTCAAAGAAAGCATACAATAAACTTTTAGAATGGGTAAATGGAGAAATAAAAGATTGGGATATAAGTCGTGATAAACCATATTTTGGTTTTAAGATACCTGGTTATAAAGATAAATATTTTTATGTTTGGTTAGATGCACCCATAGGATATCTTGCAAGTCATAAAAACTATCTAGACAAACAAAAAAAACCTAAAGATTTTGAAAAATTTTGGAATCCAGAATCTATTAGAGAGCTTTATCATTTTATTGGAAAAGATATTATGTATTTTCATGCCCTATTTTTTCCGGTTATGCTATTAAAAGCAGATTTCCGTCAACCTAATGGAGTATTTATACATGGTTTCTTAACTGTAGAAGGTGAAAAGATGTCAAAATCAAGAGGAACTTTTATTCTTGCAAAAAACTTCCGTATGAATCTTGATCCTGAATATTTAAGATATTATTTTGCTGCTAAATTAAGTTCTGGAGTAGAAGATATAGATTTAAATTTAAATGACTTTTATCAAAGAGTAAATTCTGATTTGATAGGAAAGTTTATAAATATAGGTAGTAGAACAGCAAAATTCATAAATGATAATTTTCAAAATAGGTTATCTCATACGCCTCATAATGAAGAACTTATAAAAGAGTTTATTAATAATTCCTCTCAAGTTTACCAAGCATATGAAGATAGAGAATACAGTAAAGCTATTAGAGAAATTATGACATTGGCTGATAAAGCTAATCAATATATTGATAAAATGGAACCTTGGGTTCTCATTAAAGATAAAGATAATAATAAGCTTGTTCAATCTATCTGCACTACTTCATTAAATTTATTTAGACTATTAGCTATTATGTTGATTCCTGTCCTACCAAAATTAACTTCAAGAATATTTAAGTTCTTAGCTATTAATATTCCTGAATGGGATGAAATAGATAATTTGCTTTTAGACCATAAGATTACAAAATACAAACCTTTATTAACTAGAATAGATGAAGGTAATATAGAAAAAATAAATACTGAAGCAAAGGAAGAATGATGGATGACATTAATATCGAAGATTTCCTTAAAATAGATCTGAGGATAGCTAAAATTTTAGAAGCAGATTCTGTAGAAGAAGCAGATAAATTAATTAAATTAACACTAGATTTAGGAAAAGAAGGAAAAAAAATAGTTTTTGCTGGAATTAAAAAGGCTTATAAAGTTGAAGATCTAAAAGATAAATTGGTTGTGTGCGTTAATAATCTTGAATCAAGAAAAATGCAATTTGGTATCTCTGAAGGTATGATTTTAGCTTCAGGGGATGATGATGAAGGGATTTTTATTATTTCCCCAGATGAAGGAGCTTCTCCTGGGATGAAAGTAAGATAGCATGAGAGAGGAGATTAAAACCGATATTTTAGTAGTTGGTGCTGGACCAGTAGGATTGTTTACTGTTTTTGAAGCAGGCTTATTAGGACTAAGATGTGAGTTAGTTGATAACTTAGATAAGATAGGAGGTCAGTGCTCTGAGTTATATTCTGATAAACCAATTTTTGATATTCCAGGTGTCCCTTATCAAACAGCTGAAGAACATATCCAAGCTTTATTAGAGCAAATAAAACCTTTTGAGTATGGCTTACATTTAGATGAGCGGGTAGAAGAGATAGATTTAGTTAATGAACAAGAAGATATTAAAGAATGGAAAGTAAAGACTTCACAAGGTAAAGAATTTATTACACCAAACATCTTTATTGCTGCAGGTGGTGGGTCTTTTGAACCAAGAAGACCTCCCAATATAGAAGACCCTGATAGACTTATAGGAAAGGGAGTTGCTTACTCTGTTCGTAATAAAGAACATTACAAGAACAAGGATTTACTAATCTTTGGAGGTGGGGACAGTGCTTTGGATTGGACAGTTGAATTAGCAGATCTTACAAAGTCTTTAACGCTAGTCCATAGAAGAGATGTTTTCAGAGGAGCTCCACATACAGAAACTCTTATGCGTGAATTAGTTGAAACAGGCAACGTTAATTTAAAAACCCCTTATGTAATAGAAAGTATAGAAGGTAATCAACAAATATCAGGAGTGACAATAAAGCACTTTGAAACAAAGGAAATAGAATCTTTAGATTGTAATGAGATTTTATTTCTATTTGGGTTAAATAAAAAACTAGGACCCATAGCTAACTGGGGGCTGGATCTCAATGCAAAGAAGATTTCTGTAGATACTGAAAAATTTCAAACTAGTGAAGAAGGAATTTTTGCAGTTGGAGATATTAATAATTATCCAGGTAAGCTTGATCTGATTTTATGTGGTTTTCACGAAACAACCTTAGCGGTTCAACATGCCTTTAGAAGGTGTTTTCCTGGAGAAAGAGTTCCTTTTGGCTATACAACATCTAATACTAGGTTGCATAAAAAACTAGGAGTAAAAGTAGACTAGATATCTATTTTTTGTTCTTTGAACTCAGTCTGAACCTAAGAGCATTTATATTTATAAAACCAGTGGCATCCTTCTGATCGAAAGCTTTTTTATCGTCTTCAAAAGTTACTAATTGAGGATTATAAAGACTAGATTTTGATTCTCTTTTTACTATATTAATATTACCTTTCAGAAGAGACAGGGTAACTGATCCAGTTACATTATCTTGAGTTTTATTAATCAAAGCTTGTAAAGCCTCTCTTTCAGGGCTCCACCACAACCCTTTATAAATTATATCTGCATATCTAGGCATTAGTTCATCTTTAAGATGGGCAGCGTGACCATCAAGAGTTATGGATTCAATAGCCCTATGTGCTTTTAGTAATAATGTGCCTCCAGGAGTTTCATAACAACCTCTGGATTTCATACCAGTAAATCTATTTTCTACAAGATCTAATCTACCTACACCATGCTTTCCTGCAAAACTATTTAAATCTGCCATTATTTTTGCTGGAGATATTTTTTGATCATTTATGGCGACGGGGTCTCCCTTAACAAAACTTATCTTTATGTTTTCTGATTTATTAGGTGTCTCTTGAATAGCACTTGTTCTTTGCCAGATTTCTTCAGGAGCTTCTGTAGAAATATCTTCTAAAATGCCTCCTTCATAGGAGGTATGCAGAAGATTCTCATCGATAGAATAAGAAGGTTCTTCATTATTAATATCTAAATTTATGTCATGTTCTTGGCAATATTCAATTAAGTCAGCTCTAGATGAATAATTCCATTCTCTCCAGGGAGATATAACCTCTATATTAGGGTTAAGTGCGTAAGCCCCTATTTCAAATCTAATTTGATCATTACCTTTTCCGGTAGCACCATGCGATATAGCATGAGCATTTTCTTCATTAGCGATCTCAATTAATCTTTTTGATATTAATGGTCTTGCTATTGATGTTCCTAAAAGATATTCACCTTCATATAAAGTGTTTGCCCTGAACATAGGGAAAACATAGTCTTGAATAAATTCTTCTTTTAGATCTTCTATGATGACCTTAGAAGCCCCTATATCTTCTGCTCTTTGTTTAACTTTTTTTGGATTATGTTCTTGTCCTATATCAGCAGTAAAGGCTATAACTTCAGCTGAATAGGTTCTAGCTAACCAATGCAGTATTACAGAAGTGTCCAAGCCTCCTGAATAAGCTAAAATTATCTTTTTTTCTTTCTTAGACATATATTAAAAAATAGGCGCGTATTGTATACAGAGAACACCAAAAAACTAGTCTGGGATATTGAATCTTTGTTTAATCGGTTGTAAAGATACTTTTAGATCTACTAAACTCTCTTCAAAATTTTTCCAATAATTGATACCTCGTTTATATATAGGTTGTCTCACTTGTTCAGAACTTGCAGTTTTTATTGCTCTTTTACTTTCATAAAATTTTAGGCAGTTTTCTTGAAAAGACAAATCACAAAATTTAAGTAACTTTTTGGTTTCTTCTTCCTGATTTGAAATCATCTTTTCATATTCAACAAGGTACACTTTGTCTGGGACAACTTTTTGCCAATGATCCATTAAACGAATATAACTTAAATAATACCTTCCAATTTCCTGAAGATCATAAGTAAACGCCTGACCTCTAGCAAATAATTGCTTAAAACAACTAAAACATGTATCCATAGGATTTCTTCTAGCATCGATAATCTTAGAATTAGGTAGTATCAAATTAATTAAACCAACATGGCTGAAATTATTTGGCATTTTATCTATAAAATAGGGGCCTTTTGATCTAAGCCTCTGGGTTTCCTTAATATATTGTTCTCCTAGTTCTACAGATTCTGATTTACTTATAGAGTCCAGAATTTCAGGATAATTTGATCCTTCTCTAGAAGTATTTCCTAATTTTCTTGCTATATTTAACATGTTAGGTAATTCCATAGTTCCTTCTACATCTGAATGGCTAGCTAAAATTTGCTCAATTAATGTGGAGCCAGACCTAGGTAAACCAACTATAAATATTGGATCATTATTGGTAGCTCCCCAGGTTTCTCTCTTCTTAAAGAATTCATTATTAAAAAATTTTATTTCTCTTTCGACCATTGCTTCTATAGCTTTAGGGTCGTATGTATTCCTTCCCCTATTTAAATTGTTTCCTCTTAAATAAAAATCAAAAGATCTTTTAAATTTTTTTTCATCCTCATAAGATTTACCTAAAGAGAATTGAAAATGCACTTTCTCTCTATCAGGTAAGTCTTTATTCTTTAATTGCTCTAACATTTCAGAAACTTCTTCATTAGTAAATCTATAAGTCTTTAAGTTAGCTAAGCTCCAATAAGCCTCTCCATTTTGAGGGTCTAACTCTATGGTTTTTTTATAGGATTTAATCGACTCTTCTTGTAAACCTATAGTTTTATATACATGCCCTAAACTTAGATGAACTCTAGGTTGATTGTCCTTTAATGATATTGATTTTAGATAAGCTTGAATTCCTTCCTCATGTAACGAAGCTCTTGTATAGACAGTTCCTAAACCTGCCCACCCTTGAGGCCATTCAGGTCTTAGTTCAGTAGCCTTTTGAAGACATTTAATAGATTTAAAATAGTCTTCTTTTTGCCTATACATTTTTCCTAAGTTATCCCATGCCATAGCATAATCAGGTGCAAGTTCAGTGCACTTAAGTAACATGCTTATAGCCTGATCAATTGCACCATTTCTAGATGCTAAAAGTGCTAGTAGCCTCAATGCATCAACATTCTTCGGATCTTTAGCAAGGATTCCTCTATAAATACTTTCTGCTTCAACAGACTGACCTTTTGAAATTAAGGCCATTGCTTTTGTCATTTCTTCATATCTATTATCTGTTTTAAGAGCTTCTTTATAAGCTTTGTTTGCTTCTTCTTTTTTTCCTTGATCAAACAAAATATCACCTAAAGCCTTCCAGGCTGTGAATACCTTAGTATCTAGCTCCAAAGATTTTTTTAAATATTTTTCGCTTTGTTCTAAATCACCCATAAGAAAGTAGGCAGTAGCAATATCTTCATATGCTTTAGCAAAGTCTGGAGCAATCTTAATTGCTCGATCTAAAGGTATAAGTGCTGCTTGTGGATTTCCTTGTTCTATTGATGAAACTCCACTTAACCTGAGGAAATTAGGATCATTTGGTTCCTCTTTAAGTAGTTCGGCCAGTTGTTGTTCCGCTAAAGAAAAGTTACCATCTTCCAGTAAAGATACTGCATTCTGATAAGCTTCTTGAATAGAAACTTGAATATTTTCTTTTTTCACGTTTATATTTTAACTTACAGAAACCTATGCTCCACTTATATGAAGTTAGTTAATACAATTTTTAGATCGGACACAATTGATAAGAAGTCTTTTTTATCTACTTTAGTTATTGTCTTATGTTTAGCTTCATTAATTCTTTTTGATAAAGAAGCAACTAAATCTTCTATTGGATCTATAGTTATGGGTATAAAGGATATTTTTGGATCCTTTTATCTAATCTTAACTATTTTTTGTTTTATATTTCTTCTTTATGTAGCATTAAGTAAAAAAGGAAATTATCGATTAGGCGGCCTTGAACAGAAACCAGAATTTTCTTACTTTAGTTGGATAGGAATGTTATTTTGTTCCGGGATTGGTGGGGCGCTAGTTTATTGGTCTGGTGTTGAATGGGGATATTATGTAAATAATCCTCAATTCGGCATTAAACCTCTTTCACCTGAATCCTACTCTTTAGCAACTGCTTACGGTTTATTTCACTGGGGTATTAGTGCTTGGGCAATATATGGTCTACCAGCCTTGGCACTATCAGTAGCTTTCTACAAATATAAGCTTAGCACTTTAAGGTTAAGTTCGGGGTTAAGAGGACTAGGCATAAAAGATGTAGAAAATACATTTTTTGGAAGATCGGTAGATTTAATCTTTATTATTGCTACTCTAGGAGCTGCTGGAGGAACAATAGGCTCATACCTACCTATGCTAGGATTAGGATTCTCTGATATCTTTAATATTGAAAATTCTTTTTTCTTGACCATTCTAGTACTTATAGTTTGTGTAACTTTATTTGGATTTAGTGTCTATTCAGGTTTAAAAAATGGAATTAAAGTATTAAGCAATATCAATTTAACTGTAGCTATACTCTTTTTACTTTATGTACTATTAACAGGGCCAACTTCAGAAATACTATCGTACTCATTATCTGGAGTATGGTATTCAATTAAATATTTCTTTGATATGAGTACCTTGGGCATAGTAGAAAGTTCTCAATTTGCTCAAGATTGGACCATCTGGTACTGGGCGTGGTGGGTTGCCTTTGGACCAATAGTAGGTCTCTTTATTGCTAGAATCTCTAAAGGAAGAACAGTACGAGAACTCATTTTAGGCATGTTAGTTTTTGGTACTTTAGGTACTTGGTTATTTTATTTAATATTAGGGAATTACTCTTTAGTTATGGATATAAATGGTACTTTGCAAATTAGCAATATAAATGCTTTAAATCATCCTGAAATGGCCTTATCAGTTGTAAACTCATTGCCTTTACCAAAATTAATGCTTTTGATATTTTGTATAATGACTTTAATATTTATTACTACTTCTTACGACTCTATGTCTTACGTTGTGGCCTACCACATTCAAAGAAATTCATCTGAATTAAATGATCCTGATAGATTAGTAAGAGTATTTTGGGCTATAATTTTAGGAGTACTCCCAGCTTCTTTAGTTATCTATTCAGACCATACAGTTGCTACAGATATTATTCTTTTAACCTCTTTACCGTTATTATTTATATATCCTTTGATAGCATTAGCAACAATTAGAGATATGTTTAAGAGAAAAGTACATGAAAAAACCGAAAGATCTTAAACCAGCCACACTGTCTTTACATGCTGGGCAAAAACCAGATGAAGATACTGGAGCTAGAGCAACTCCAATCTACCAAACCTCATCTTTTGTATTTAAGGATAGTGAAACAGCAGCTGGAATTTTCAATATAGAAAGAACAGGACACGTTTACTCAAGGATAACAAATCCTACTAATTCTGTTTTAGAAGAGCGAATATCTGCTCTAGAAGGAGGTGTAGGTGCAATTGCTACTTCAAGTGGTCAAGCAGCTCTTTTCCTAGCTATTACAACACTAATGGATACTGGTTCTCATATTATAGCCTCTAATTGTTTATATGGAGGTAGTCATAATTTACTTGAATATACATTAAAAAGGTTTGGTATAGAGACGTCCTTTATAGACTTCAGAGATGTAGAAAAGCTTAAAAAGAGTTTCAAAAAAAATACTCGTCTTGTTTTTGGAGAAACATTAGGAAATCCTGGACTAGATGTAATGAATATTCCTGTTATCTCATCTATTGCCCATGAGAATAAAGTCCCTTTACTTATAGATTCAACTTTTACTACTCCTTATTTAATGAAACCTTTTGATTTAGGTGCGGATTTAATTGTTCATTCAGCAACAAAATTTCTGTCAGGGCATGGTGTTGTAATAGGTGGTTTACTAGTAGATGGTGGAAATTTTGATTGGGAAGCTTCAAAAAAGTTTCCCCAACTCACTGAACCCTATGAAGGATTTCATAATATGATTTTTACTCAAGAGTTTGGTCCAGCTGCTTTTATTTCAAGAGCTAGAAAAGAAGGAGCTAGAGATTTTGGTGCATGCATGAGTCCACATACAGCTTTTCTTGTTTTACAGGGCATAGAAACCTTAAATCTTAGGATGAAAAGGCATGTTGAGAATACTAATAAGATAGTTAAATTCTTAGATGAACACCCTTTAGTGTCTAAAGTCCTATATCCAAGCTTAAGTTCGCATGAAGATTATGATCTAGCAAAAAAGATATTAAAAAAAGGTAGTGGTGCCGTTTTTACTTTTGAACTTAAAGGTCAAAAAATAGCCGGACAAACTTTTATAGAAAACCTCAATATTTTTTCACATTTAGCTAATGTGGGAGATGCCAAGTCATTGGTTATACACCCTGCGAGTACTACCCACCATCGAATGGATAAGAAAGCACTAGCTAAAGCTGGTATTTCTGAAGGAACTATAAGGCTTTCAGTTGGTTTAGAGGATCCAGAAGATTTAATAGAAGACCTGGAAATGGGTTTATCAGCTGTAAAAAAATTAGCAAAGTAATGAAAAATAAGGTTTTTTCTTTCTCTGGTGAGAAAGGGTTTAAAAATATTAAGAAACCTATAGTTTTTATCCATGGTACTGGTATGGATCATTCTGTCTGGACTTTACCTACTAGATACTTCTTAAGAAAAGATCGAACTGTTATATCAGTTGATTTACCAGGTCATGGAAGAAGTAAAGGACCTATCCTTAATTCTATTTCTGAATTATCGCACTGGTTAATAGATTATTTAGATAGTCTTGATGTCAATGAGTTTTCTATAGTTGGTCATAGTATGGGTTCTTTAATAGCACTAGAAACTTCAGCAATGGTTCCAAATAGATCATTACATTTAGTTATGGTTGGTACTGCTTTTCCAATGAACGTATCTGAGCCGCTCTTAGAAGCAGCTAAAAATAATGAACAAGCTGCTATAGATATACTTACATATTTTGGATATAGCTATAGTGCAAGAATTGGGAGTAATAGTAACCCGGGTATGTGGATGATTGAAAATACTAAAAGATTATTAGAGAATTCCCAAAAAGATGTTATTTACAGTGATTTAAAAGCCTGCTCTAATTATTCAGATGGGCTTTTAAGTGCAAAAAAAGTAGAAGGAGAAGTTATGTTTATACTTGGAGAAAATGATTTCTTAACTCCGGCTTATAAGGCAAAAGATCTAATTAGTTCATTTAAAAACCCCATTGTAAAAAATGTTAGGCATTCCGGGCATACCCTACTAATGGAAAAGCCAAATGAAGTCCTAGATTACCTTATTGAGATACTATGAACGATATAAGGCTTACTGATGGAGGATTAGGAACAGAACTAAGGTACAGAGGGATAGAAGTTCCTTCTCATGTAAATTCCATTTGGTCAGCGCAGGCTATTATTGATGCGCCTAATGAAATAGAGAAGATTCACTATGATTACATACAAGCTGGTGCAGACCATATAACTATTAATAATTATGCCTTGACACAACCCATACTAAAGAGAGCTAAAATTGAAGAAAGACTTAAAGACCTGACTTTACAATCAATAGAGATAGCTAGGAGTGCTATTCATAGATCTAATAAGAAAGTTGTCTTAATGGGTTCTCTCCCTCCACTAGAAACTAGTTATAGACCTGATTTAATACTTCCTGAAGAAGAAATGTATAATAAAAATAAGGAGATAGCTAATATTCTTAATAATAATGTTGATATTATACTCTGCGAAACTATGTCTAGTGGATTAGAGGCAAAATGTGCATTGAAAGCAGCTTTAGAAACTGATTGCTCTGTGTGGTTAAGCTGGACTTTGCAAGGAAACAGAAAAAACTATCTACCAAGTGGAGAAAGTATCCAGGAAGCTTTTGAGTTATTAAATAATAACCTTCCAGATGCTTTATTAGTTAACTGTGCAGGCGCAAATATAGTCGGTCATGCAATAAAAAAACTGTCAAAACTTACTGATATTCCTATAGGTGGTTATGCTAATTCTGAAAATATTCAGTCTTTCTCAGACAATAGAGAAAGAGTTTATAATGCAGATGAAATGCATCGTGAATCAAGCATACCTTTAAATGAAAAAGAATATGCAATGGAAGTTTCAAAGTGGATAGATTCTGGAGCTTCAATTGTAGGAGGGTGCTGTAGAACAAGACCTTCTCATATAAAAGAAATCAGAAAGTTAATAGACTCTTCTTTTTCTTAGAGTCTATATTTAATTCTTAATCCCGCTATTCTTGGTCTTGAAGTAAATACAGTTTCAGGTCTATATCCTGAATACTCCCAAATTACTGGTCTTTCATCAAATAAGTTATCTATATAAAAGATTGTTGTGAAATTTTTGCCTTCTAATGCTAGGTGAAAGTTAGCTAAAGTATATGAAGGTTGTTCAATGGGGTTAGTAATAGAAGATTTTCTGTCACCTGTTCTACTTGCATTAAAGTCCCAACTGCCAGATTTTATTCCTCCAAAGTTTCCCATCCAACCTACATCAAAAACTTTGTTTATTGCAAATGATGCTTTAAATCTAGGAACATTAGCTAAGATTGTATCCTTCTCAGCTAACAAAACTCCATCTAATACATAATCTTCATTTAACCTTGGATCGTTTATAGATACGCCAGCAATAATAGTAAATCCACCAGTTAAAATACTCATATCAGATTCTATTCCTTGGATAACCGCATCTCCTATATTGCTGTTAAATTGTATTGGAGCTAGATCTAGATCAAAATTTGCTGCTTGCATATCGCTCCAAGACATAGAATAAAGAGATGTGTTTGCCCTAACCGTACCATCACTCGAAGCATACTTATAACCTATTTCATAATTATCCATTCTATCTTCATCATAAGTAAGAGGTGCTAATTCACTTCTAGCATTTACTCTGTTTGTTCCTGCTGGTCTGTAACCTTGAGAATAATTTAGATATATCATACCGCCATTATCTAATTCCCTAGATATTGCTAACTTCGGTGCAATACCAGAGTCATCTTCAACAAGAAATGTATCTCTTCCGTAAAATCCTGTTCCGAAGCCTCCAAAATAACCATCTCTAGCTCGAAAGCTCATCTCAGATTCAAACCTTCTAAGTCCAAGTGTTAACTTGGTTTTATCATCCATGGCATACGTGAGTTCGCCATAAACAGCTCTTTTTTCATCTTTTCTGACATTATCTAAGTCCCACCAGATACCAGCCCTACTATTTCCTAAATCACCTCCTCCATTCCAAGTGCTGGTTAGATAATAACTCTGAAGACCGGGCCAAAGATAAGTATATTTATAGGGGTTTTCAACGTTGTCATAAAAAATACCCAATATCCACTGTAGTTGATCATCTTCTGAACCTGAACTTAATCTAAGCTCATGGGTATTTCTTTCTTGCTTAACTGAATAGTCAGCCCACATTGAAGGGTTGTTACAATCTTGAGTTCCGTAATAATAGTACGAATAATAATCACAGGTATAGTAACTATAATAGCCAAAACCGTTCATTGATGGGCTATCCAGACTGTAATACTCAACATAATCATTATAGTCCCAAAGATATCTGACATCTCTATCGAAGAATGTACCAGCATAAGTAAAGGATATATCGCTAAAGGAACCCTCTAAGGTTAAACTTGTTTGATCCCACTCATCATCAGTAAATTCAGGTACAACTTTACTGCTCTTAAGATCTCCAAGTGTAGTAGGTTGGTGGTCCCAACTTCCTTCAGTATTTGTCTCTTGGTTTATATGGCTTAAGGTTATTGTCAAATTATCATTTAACCAAGCTCTAACAGATGCTCTAAATCCATCTAACTTACTTTCATTACTATCTTCTTCAGCATGAAGAGGTACAGAGATTCCACTAGCAGAAAAAGTTTTAGTTCCACCAATTAAGTCAATAAAACCGCTCTCTGTAACACTATAGCCAGCAATCCTCGCAGCAATATTGTCAGATATAGGAATATTTATAAAAGCTTCTACACTATGACCAGAATCTACTTTAGATCCACTAGAACTATCTACTTCCATACCGAAATCATAAGCAGATCTTTCTGGTTTATTTGTGATTAATCTAACAGTTCCTCCTTGAGAACTTGAACCATAAAGGGTTCCTTGTGGTCCATTTAAGACTTCTATCCTTTCCATATCATAAACATGTAGATCTGGATTCAGTCCTACCGCTGTTATTGGTGATTCATCAACATACAAAGATACTGTAGTATTAGGTCCCGCCATATTTCCAAAGTTACCATCAGAGGTACCTCTTAAATAAAAAGCAGACCTTCCTGGACCATATTGAATATAAGATAAAGTAGGAATTAATTCTGCATAATCCATGAAATCATTTATTCCTGCATCATCCAGTCTTGTACCCATAATAGCTTGAACACTCATAGGCAGATCTTCAATTTTTTGAGATCTTTTAGATGCGGTAACTATAATTTCTTCTACATCTTCTGAGGATTGATCAGCAGCAAAAATTTCTGAGGCAGGAATAGATGTAAAAGCTACAGCAGAACTTAATGCAGCCGCTCTCTTCAGAAATTTCTCATTTAATTCAAAAGGGGGAAATTTATTATCTTTATGCATCATATCTCCTTTGAAATATTGTACTTAAATAAGCCTTAGCGTCAATTTGTTAAATCCTCTCTTCTTTTTGCCAGATTAACTCTAATTTACGATTAACTATTTTCCACCTACCTTTTTCACGTTTTAGTGAATCTGAATAAATAATTCCCCAATCTAATCGATAAGATGTGTTTTCTTTATTAAAAAAATGGTAAGCAATTGCATAGACTTCATTTGAAGCTAAGAAGCTATTTATTTTTAGATTTTGATTCATAACAAAATGTTGAGTTTTATCATACATTCTAATCCCTTCCATGCCAGCTACTATTTCCTCAATACCTTGAAATTTAAAACCTGGCCCCTCTAAAACAGCATCTTCATGAAAAACATTTCGTAAATTATTAAAATCTCTTTTATCTACAGATGTTGCGTAAACTATAGAAAGATTTTCTATCTCAGGTCTCTGATTATTATCATAAGAACCAAATACTGCGGAACTCAGTCCTGTAGTAAATAAAGCAACAAAAACTATTAAAGCAGTGAACAAATAATTATTGGAAATCATAAATCTATTTTTTCTCCTATAAGGATGCAGGCTATCTTAGTCTTAATATCTTCTTTTTTAAATAACTTTTCTAAATCTAAATTCAGATCTCCAAAATACAGAAATCGTTTAAGAATGCCCTCTACCTGGTTGGCAGAAGTTCCTGATGGTAAAAAGTAATTAGGCTTCAGGATTTTAAGATAACTCATTGTTTTATAGGGATTCATACTGAGTTCTATTCCAAGTAGTTTTACTGACTGAATAGTAGTGATAAGAGCAGACAAATTAGAACAATGTTTGACAATACTTCTATTCAGTACATGTGGTTCAACTAAAATAGATTTATTTTTATTCTTGTCCTTAATTAAAAAAGCTAGTGAATTATAAGAATAAGGAAAACCTGATTTAAAAGATTTTATTTCTAAATTACCTATATTTGTTTTACTTCCAGGATTTATTGATAAACAGTTATTAAATCCCTGATATTGGACTTTCCTTAATGCCTTTTTTGTACCAATAAAAAGAGTTTTTTTTGGGAGCGATAATAAAGAATTTATATTGAGATGATCTTCGAAATGAGATGTTAAAAGAACAACATGAATGTCTAAACCCATAAGTATTTCTAGATTAATATTTTTAGAATGTGATCTACGAAGTACCCATGGATAAGACACAAGAAGATCTTCCTTTGAAAGCCAAGGATCTATGAGAATATTAAGTCCTGAAGATTCAATAAGCCAGGATTGGTATTCCAGCCTGGTTGCCAACATATTTAATCAAAAAATTAGTTAGCTACTTCAACAGTATCTATTAATTCTTGTAAACTGCCATTTTCATGCAGTTCAACCATAATATCACTTCCCCCTACTAGCTCACCATTAATAAAAAGTTGAGGAAAAGTAGGCCAATCAGATACTTTTGATAAATTTGATCTTATTTCTGGATTTATCAAAATATCGACAAAAGAAAATGGCTTTCCATAAGAAATTAGAATCTGACAAGCTCTAGAAGAAAATCCACACTCAGGAGCATCTGGAGATCCTTTCATATAAATCAAAATTGGATTTGTTGTAATTTGTTCTTTGATTTGCTCTTCAATTGTCATAGTTAAATTTTATCTTACTTACACTCATTTAGGTATAACTTTACTGTCTCTTCAAGACCATGAACTAGGGCGTCGCTAATTAAAGCTTGTCCTATCGAGACTTCTTTTATAGTTCCTATCTCAAGGAAAGTTCTAAGATTTTTTAAATTGAGATCATGACCAGCATTTACTTGTAAACCAATACTAATTGCATGATCTATAGCTTCTTTATAAGTATATAATGATTTCTCTCTCTGATTTAAATCAACAAAGGAGTTAGCATAGGGCCCAGTATAAAGTTCGACTCTATCTGCTCCTAGTTCTTTTGCTCTGGTAATTTGTTTAGTATCTGGATCTAAAAAAAGACTCACTCTTATTTGTTGAGCTTTTAATATTTTAATAATATCAGATAAATCTTTATCCATTTTTTTTAAATCCCATCCATGATCAGAAGTTAATTGTGATGGTTCATCTGGAACTAAAGTACATTGTTCAGGCTTATTTTCTTGGACTAAAGAAAGAAAGCCTGGATAGTCCTTAGATTCCTCTGAAAAAGGATTACCCTCAATATTAAATTCTATAAAGTGCTTTTGAGTTAGTTTTCTGATCTGTTGTACATCAGTGGGTTTGATATGTCGTAAATCATTTCTGGGATGGACAGTTATTCCATCTGCTCCACTCTTTATACAGAGCTCAGTAAGATATAAGACATTTGGGTATGATCCTCCTCTTGCGTTTCTTAGAACAGCAATCTTGTTTACATTAACACTTAACTTAGTCATCAGTTATATTTACTACTACTTTTCCTACCGTATGTGATGTGGATACTTTCTCTTGAGCATTTTTTATATCTTCAAGTTTAAAGACGGTATCAATAATAGGCTTAATTACTTCTTCTTCAACTAAATTTGCTATTAATTCAAGAGCAGAGGGGTTTGGTCTATATAGAGACCAATGAACATTAATAGGTTTATATAGTTGCCGTAACTTTTGTCGTTGAATCAAGGCGGAAGGAACCCCTAAAAATAATCCTTTTTCATCAATGGTATTTAAAAAAGGATGATTTAAGGATATGTAATGAGATGAAGATCTTTTGGATAAAACACCAATTGATTTTATAACTGATTGTTCTCCTCCTAAATCACCTAATAAATCTAATACTAGGTCGTAATTTAATAAAACATCAAAAAAATTATCTTGGTTATAATCTATTGTTATTTCCGCTCCTAAAGAATTTAATAATTCGATATTTTTGCTACTACAAGTAGTAGCAATTTTACTTCCCCAATAGGAAAGGAGCTGTATAGCAAAAGAACCAACTCCCCCTGCCCCCGCCTGAATAAATACTCTTTTATTTAAAAAATCACTTGGCCTTAAACCCGCCCATCTAACTATTGCTGACCAAGCAGATAATGCTGCATAAGGTATAGAAGCAGCTTCTATAAAATTAATATTTTTTGGTTTTAAACTGATTTCATTTTGGTATAGGGATATATATTCGGCGTAAGTTCCTTGATTGACCCCAGAGGTGCAACCCCAAACTTCCTGTCCTTTTTTGAATTTCGTTACCTTACTGCCAACATCTACAATGATTCCAGATACATCGCATCCTAAAATCCATGGAAATTTATTTTTTCTTATTTTTTCAAAAACCTCCTTGCCATAACCTTCTCGTTTCATTAAGTCTATTGGGTTAATAGAAGTAGCCTTATTTTCTATCAAAACTTGATTTTGTTTTGGTTTGGGGATTTCTATGTTCCGTCTATGTTCTAAAACTGAACTATCTCCATATTTTGAAATTACAACTGCTCTCATGCTCATAATAGATTCCCTATTCCTTCATACAACAGTTTAATACCTACTAAAAGTAAACAAATATAAGCAACTGAGTAGAAAAACTTTTCTTTAACTTTGTGAGTTAGATAATAGCCTATAAAAAATCCTACTGGTGCAAAAGGCATTAGAACAAAAGATGTAAGTAGATTATCGAAACTTAACTGACCTAACAGATAATAAGGGAATAGCTTTACGTAATTCATAATTGCAAAAAAGAGAGCTGCTGTTCCCACTAGTATCCTTTGGTCAAGTTTTTGAGGTAACATATACATATTAAAGGGAAGTCCTCCTGCATGAATTCCAAAGCTAATAAAACCTGATAAAGAACCAAAGAAAGTTCCTTTTGTATAAGAGGTTTTTGTCGGTTCTGATTCTTCTTTTTCAAACAAATAATTTAAAACAAAGATTATTGCAATAATTCCTATAAAGATCCTTATTAAATCATCAGACAAATATCTAAACCATAATGCCCCTGCAATAATACCTAATAATCCACCAGGTATAAGAGATTTAAGATTCTCAAAATGAAATTTATTCCTATAACTATAGATAGCTACTATGTCTTGTAAACAAAGTATTGGAAGCATAATAGCTGCAGCTTGTAAAGGAGATACAACTAATGACATTAAGGGTACTCCTATAATAGCTAAGGGTCCGGCAAACCCGCCTTTTGCTATGCCATAAAGTATTACAGCTGGTACAGCTACTAAATAAAAATATAAATCTTCAATTACCACAAATCTCTAGTATCAATTTAAATGTTGTAAGGAAATTTGCATATCACATAAATTAGGAGCAGAATTACAAAAAATATAGTTATTTTAAATTAATTTTTTTATTAAGGTTTTATAAACTAATAAGTTTTACCACAGGGGGAGATATGAATAAAACTATTAAGATTTTATTAATGACAATACTCAGTATGAGTTCTTTTGGATTTCTGCATGCAGAAAAAACAGAGCAAGTAGAAGAGATCATCGTCACGGCTCAAAAAAGAGAATCTAGTCTTCAAGATACTCCGATTGCAATAACAGCTTTTAATGAAACTACTTTAGAACAAAAAGGTGTTTCAAATTTCTATGATATAGGACACTCCGTACCTAATCTTCTAATAAACAAGCAACCTGCTAGTAATAATAATGCTGGCTTTGCAATTAGAGGATTCTCTTCTGGAGAAACTCAGCTACTTATGGATCCTAAAGTAGCTGTCTATCTAGATGGAGTGTATTTAGCTCGTATGACTGGAACAGTATTTGAAATTATAGACTTAGAGAGAATAGAAGTGTTAAGAGGGCCTCAAGGAACTTTACAAGGAAGAAATTCTATTGGTGGTGCTGTTAATATAATTTCTAAAGCACCTAGTGGAGAATTTTCTTTTAAAGGTAAACTTTCTGCAGGAAATTTTGGTCTAAACAAGTTTAATGCTTCTTTAGATACAGCTAAATGGGGAGCTTTAAGTGCTAAATTTTCTGTGGCTACAACTGATAGAGAAGGTTACATGAAAAATACGGTTGCCCCTTCTATCAATCCTTATAGAGAGCTTGGAGATGATGACAGACAAGGCTACCGAGTAGCTTTTCGTTTAGATCATGATACCTGGACTCTTGATTATGTCTTTGATAAAGAAGAGTCAGAAAGTAATGCCATGCCTTTTCAAATGACATGGGTAAATGACATGCATGTTATGTTAGGAGGAAAGGAATTTTCTTCATTAAAAGCTAGAATTGGTAACAATCCACTTAAAAGAAAGAAATATTTTGAACTTGATGCAACGGGCCCTGAATTTGTTGAAGTTCAAGGAGAAAAAATTACTTATAACCAGGAAATAGGAGAAAGAAATAACCTTAAAGTTATAGCTTCTCATAGAGAGTATGACTCTCAACCCACTGGAACTGATCTTGATGATGGCGCCTATGTATTGCACTCTGGAGGAGTCAATAATTTTCCTGCTAACACTCTTGGTTTTCCTTTATTCCATGCAGCAGATTCTAAAAAAGGGCAAGAACAAGATAGCTTTGAAGTCCAACTAGTAGGAGAAGTAGGTGATCTAAAATATGTATTTGGAGGTTATTACTTTGAAGAAGAAGTTTGGGAAACTAATCCACAATACTTTTCTCTTCCAGGTCCATTCCTAGCAGCTTCTTCACCCTCAACTTGCGCAGGACCTCCTTTTTCTTTTTTAGGTCTTTGTAACTTTGGAGCGACAGCTCCTTTGGGTGCTCCGCTTTTTGAGTACGGAGGTGATACAGAATCAACCGCCTATTTTATGCATCTTGATTATGCTGTTTCTGATACCCTAAACGTTCAGTTAGGTGTGAGGCACACAGAAGATAAGAAGTCAGCCTATATGACCCACACAAATCTACTTGCTAGACAACAAGGGTTGAGAACAGCTTTTAGTAATATCCCTTCAGGTGCTCCTGGAGTAAGTCTGCTCGCAGCATTACAGGCATCAGGTACTCTTCCTGCTAATTGGCCTTATGATTTGCCATTAAGGGATGAAGATGAATGGTCTAATACGAGTGGAGAATTAGCGTTAATTTATAGACCTACTGAAGATCTAACTTACTATGCTAAATATTCAACTGGTTATAATTCTGGTGGATTTAATGCTAGAACTAACGGTTTTATTTCAACTTCAACAGGCATTCCTGGTATAGATTTATATGCTCCTTTATTTTATAAACCCTTCGATGAAGAGACAGTTGAATCTACTGAGCTAGGTTTAAAGGCTAGTCTGATGGATAAAAAGCTTCAAATAAATCTAGCAGTATTCGCTATTGATGGTGAAGATATGCAACAAGCTGAGTTTATTGCTGATTCTTCTGGAGCTACTTCAAGAACAGCTAATACCGGTGAAGAATCTCATGAGGGATTTGAGATTGAAGCAATTTATGTCCCTACTCCTGGCCTGATTATCAATTTTGGATACGGAGAAACAGATGTAGATATTAAGAACTATCCCTATAGATGTACTGATGCAGCTTGTGCTCCTTTAGGTATTTATGGACAAGTCTTAGACGGCACAAATGCAGCTCAAATGGCTCAAATAGGTAAAAACCCGGCTAAGAAAGGGTTTTCTGGTGATGGAAGTGCAACACTAGGAGTGCAATACGAATCAAATCCAATTGAACTTGGTACTCTTATTTACAGATTAGATGTTAACTGGAGAGACGGTGTAGCATTCCATCCTTTTGATTACGGTCCTTTATTTGGCCCTGATCAAAAAGCTCATACTCTTGTAAATGCAAGAATTACACTTGCAGATATGGCAACTAGTGTAGGAGATGGAACCCTGGAGATATCTGTATGGGGTAAAAACCTTACTGATGAGGAATTTATTAACTGGGGTATAAATTTTGGAGGTCTTGGATTCGCAGGTGGAACTTTTAATGCTCCAAGAACTTTTGGAGTTGACGCTTCAGTTAGATTCTAATCCTTTTTGATAGGTAAAAAAAAGAGCGATTTACTTCGCTCTTTTTTTATTCAACTACTTTTATACAATTTTGATCCCAAAAAGCTCTTGCAATATCAATATTGCCTTTGTTGCTAATTTTAAAATAATCAATTACCTCAAGATCCATACCCTTCATCTCTTTGTCCCTTATTTGCATAGTAAAAGACACTAAAGCTTCATAACCTAAATAGATTTCTTTACTAATAATTGGGGTCAAGATTGTTGAGTTATCAAGATGAGCGTTATCCCAAAAATTAGCTATCTCCTCCAGCCCAGTATTAGGTTTACTTCCAACTGGATCTTCCCAAATTGAATCTTCCGTAAAAAGTGAGAGTAATTTCTCTTTGTTATTTGTTTTCCAGGCTTCAAAATAATTTGATACAACTTCTTTAGTGATATTTTCACTTTTCATCTAATTTTTTTCCATGTTCTGCAAGGTATTGAACTATTACTTTTGTCTTTGGATTAGAGGGTTCAATTTCTTCCCAAAGGCGATCATATTCTGATTTTTTAATTTTCCAGTTATCTTCTTCTAAAACATATTGATCTTTATATATTGCTGAACCCCTGGTGATAGTCTTATTCTTCGTATCAGTAAAAGTATCGCTTAAATACCAAATTCCTTGAGCTGTATAGAGACCGGTTATCTCTATTTCAGGATGATGACCTTGATGACAAGCCAAAGCATCTGAATGAAAGGCATTCTCTATCTGTTCTAAAATGTCTTTTTTTCCTTCTACCTGCCACCTGTAAGTTCCTCCTCTATAATCAAGGGAGGCATCCTCTGTAAAGAGGGTTGACAGTAATTCTATGTCTGCCATATCTATGCCTCTAAAATATCTATATTTTAATTTCTTAATTTCTTCTATATCTAATAATTTTTCTAATTTTGATTTCATCTTTTCTTCAATCCCTATCTTACAAAGGCGTGACCTCCATCTAAAGTTAGAGTAGCTCCAGTAATATACTTGCATTGAGGTCCAACTAAGGCCACTACTGCTTCTCCTATATCTTCTTCACAATCTCCTATTCTCCCTAAGGGTATGGTTTCTTTAAAAGCTTCCGCTTCTTCAGGAAACATATCTTCCCACATATCCATACCTGGTGAGTTAGCTAAAGGTATTATTGTATTAACTCTTATCCCGTCTTTACCCCACTCTACCGCTGCAGCTCTAGTAAGCGATCTTATTGCCTCCTTTACAGCTGTATAAGCACCAAAGCCCTTTGGATCCGGTCTAATAGCAGCACCAGTTCCTAAATTAACTATACTTCCCTGACTCTTTTTCAAATAAGGATAACAAAGTTTCATAAAACGATGGGTGGCTAAAGGCCCAGATAACCAAGCCTGGTTAAAAGCTTCATCAGTAACATCTATTAACTCTCCTAAAGGAACAATTTGTGCATTGTTTATCAAGATGTCTATAGAGCTAAAAGTACTTACAGTCTTCTTTACACAGTTCTCTATATGGTCTTGATTAGTCACTTCACATTCCAGGGCAATTCCTTTTCCTCCAAAAGATTCAATTTCTTTTATTGTCTGTTGTACCTTAGTTAGAGTGCGTCCAGATACAACAATTGTTGCTCCCGCTTTTGCTAGTGCAATCGCTATACCCTTACCAACTCCTTGTCCGGCACCAGTTATGATTGCAACTTTATCTTTTAAATTTGTCATGTTTAATAATTATATATCAGTATCAAAGACAACCTTGATAGATCCAGTTTTTCTTTCTTTAGCAACATTAAAAGCTTCCTCAGCAGCATCCAACGGAAAACGATGGGTTATTAATGTCTCTCCAAGTAAAGGGTTTGAAGAAAGTAATTCTGCTGCCCTATCAATATCTCTTGATCCGTTTGTGATTCCATAAACCATAGAAGGAAAAACTCTTATTTCATTTAACATCATAGGTATTCCAGGTAAATCTAATCTATCCCATGGTATTGCTAAAAGAATTAGAGTTGCTCCTGGAGAACAACTTTCAATGCATAGGTCTATGGCATCTGGAGTTCCTGCACAATCTACTACTTTTTCATAAACTCCTTTTAATTCGGTAGCCCCTAATTTTGCACCCGCCTCTCGTTGATGATCATATCTTGCCGATAGACTTACTTCGCAGCCTAAGTACTTTGCAGCTGCTACCGTACAAAGACCAACACTGCCTCCGCCTATTACAGCTACTCTGTCTGTAGCTTTAGTATCTGTTCTGAGCAGTCCATGTAAGGCTACAGCTAAAGGCTCTACTAAAGAAGCATCCTTTAAATTAATGTTTTGATTTAAAGGAACTAGACAATATTCTGGAACTATCATCTGCTCCGTCATTCCTCCATCTTTATCTATACCAAGAACTGCTGAGTCTCCTTGGCAAAGCTGGTAGTCCCCCCTTTTGCAGCATTTACATTCACCACATCTTATCACTGGCTCTATGGAAACAGCCTGTCCATTTGAAGTCACTCCTGAAATTTCATGACCAGCTATATGAGGTGAGTGTGCTCCAGCTTCAAGAAGGTGCAGGTCTGTTCCGCATATTCCTATTGAAGAAATATTAACAATTACTCCATCTCCTTTGGGGGTAGGAGTATTTACACAAAATACTTTTTTATCTGAATAATTAATTGCTTTCATTTTTTACTTTAGTTGTTAGATCCTGTTATATCTTTAGCAGCTAAATAACCAAAAGTCATTGCAGGTCCTAGAGTTGAACCAGGACCAGGATACCTTGGCAGTAAAGCTGTTGCTGTATTTCCACATGCCCATAAGCCATTGATAGATTTTCCTTCAATATCAAGGACTCTAGAATTCTTATCAATAACTAAACCTCCTGCAGTTCCCATCTCCCCAGGATACAAAACAACACAATAAAAAGGTGGTTTTTTAATTTCAGCTAAACATGGATTCGGTTTAACCTCTGGGTCACCATAATACTTATCATAAGCATTTTCTCCTCTTTGGAAATCTTTATCTTTTCCATTTCTTGAGTATTCATTTACTTTTTTAATACTTTTTGTGAGACCTTCAGGGTCTATTCCTACTATAGTAGCCAGATTTTCTAAAGAATTTGCTTTTGATAGGAAGGTTGGAGACCACCAAGAACTTGGAATCATAAAATCTGGCATTAGTGAAGATTGTAATATTGGACCACAGGGTCTTTTTTTTCTGAATTCAGAGTCAAATATCATATAGCAGGGTATACATGGATTACCTTTTCTATACTTCTCATACATTTCATCTACAAAACTTACATAGTTTTGTGATTCATTAGAAAATCTTTCTCCTTTTTTATTTACACAGAAATTTCCAGGAAGAGATTTATCAACCATAGACAACCTAGCTTTTTTCTCTCCTGGAACTATCATAACAGTTGACCACCATGCACTATCCATCTGATGGACCTGAGCTCCAACTTTTATAGCAGCATTTATTGCATCTCCCGTATTGTGAAGATTTGCAGCACTCCATTCTTGTTTTGATGGCCTAGGCAAGTATTCATCACGCATTTCTTGATTTTTTTCAAATCCTCCAGCAGCTAAGACTACTCCACGATTAGCTTTAATATAGACAATTGTTTTATTCTTCTTTGCTTTTATTCCTATAACCCTATTCTCTTTTGTAACCAGATCTAAGAATTCCGTGTTTAACCATAATGGTACATTTCTGTCATTGAGAGATAGTTTCAGCCTAGCTATACCTGCATTCCCCATTGTTAATCTTTTGTCTCGTGAGGAAGTTAATCTATGTGGAAAATCAGCAATAAACTTTAAAAATAATTTTAAGAATAAAACTGTCCATCCCTTTAAAGCTCCAAGCAAAATTTGACCTTCAACTTGAGTGAAGTTTATTCCAAGTGGTCCTGTTGTTTGTGGGTGCTGTTCTCTTAAATCTGAAAATTCATTTTTCAATAATGATCCATCTATCGGTTCAGGTTCCATAGACCGATGTCCATTTTTTCCTCCTGGATCATCAGGAAAGTAGTCAGGATAATGTTCTAAAGATTGGTATCTAACTCTTGAATTATTATGAAGGTAATCGATCATTTCCGGACCTTTTTCAAGATAAATATCTATTAAATCTTCTTTTATTTTTCCCTTGGGAGAAACATGTTGAATATAGGTTTTAGCTTCTTTAATTGAATCAATTGCCTTTGCATCCTTTGCATACCTATTGTTAGGAATCCACACACCTCCCCCTGAAGATGCACTAGTTCCACCATATTGATTAGATTTTTCTATTAGAACTACTTTAGCTCCATGGTCATGTACCACAAGTCCTGTGGTCATTGCACCATTTCCAGAACCTACGACTACAACATCAAATTCGTAAGTCCAACTTATATTTTTAGTTAATTTCATAAAAAAATAAAATACATTAAGGAGAGTTTATATTATAGACTTTCTTATATAATAGATTTTTTTGAGGAGAAAAAAGAAAATGAGCAGATTTCCAATGCCGATACCACATGGTTGGTATTTTGTTTCCTATTCAGAAGATCTAATAGCAGGCCAATCTAAGCCATTGCATTATTTTAATACTGAACTTGTTCTATTTAGGACTGAAAATGGAAATCCAGTTCTTATGGAAGCTTATTGTCCTCATATGGGCGCGCATCTTGGTCATGGTATTCATGAAAATGCAGGACAAGGGGGTCGCATTAAAGGTGATACTATTTCTTGTCCTTTTCATGGTTGGACATTTAACCAACATGGATTTGTCGTAGATATACCTTATGCTGATAATATTCCCAATAAAATTAAAGATAAACAATGTATAAGAACCTACCCTATAAAAGAAGTTAATAAAACCATTATGGCTTGGTATCACCCTAAACAAGAAGAGCCTTTGTGGGATGCAGTTCAATTTGATGAAACTGAAGATAAAAATTGGACTGAGTTTGATAAATATGAGTATAAATTTAATGCTCACCTACAAGAAACAGCTGAAAATGGTGCTGATTCAGCACATTTTGTTTATGTTCATGGCACCGCTACTTTACCAGAATGGGAGTTCACTTACGAAAATCATAAAAGGACAGGAGTTATGAGAGCTAAGATGCCAACTCCAAGAGGTCAAGTTGATGGAGCAATCAATATCTTCGGACATGGTCCAGGTCAAAGTGCCACACGATTTACGGGTATATGTGAAACATTTCTTATGGGTTTACCAACACCTATAAATGCAGAAGAAATGGAATTGAGGTTCGCTTTTAGTCAACAAAAAGAGAATGGAGAAAATCCTAAAGGCGGAGTTGCTGCTGCGATAATCGCAGATATAAATAAACAAGTACAAGAAGATATACCGATTTGGGAAAACAAAAAATTCTTAGAGCATCCAATACTTTGTGCAAAAGATGGACCTATATCTCAATTTAGGAAGTGGTTTCAACAATTCTATAGTGAAGAATGGAAACAAATATCTTAACTTTTAGGAGGCCATAAAATTAATTGGGAAGTTTTCTTCATATAATCAGCATAGTCTGGCCTTTTCTCTAAACTTCTAGTATCCATCATAGAGCAAGTAGCTAAAGTAAACATCAAGGTCATAGAAAGTGGGCAGATAATGAGCCACCAATATGAATAATTTAATGAAAGAGCCATGAAAAAAAGGCCCCACCAGAAAAGAGTTTCTCCTAGATAATTTGGATGCCGTGAATATCTCCATAAGCCTGTTTGCATAGTTTTAGTAACATTAGAAGTATTCTTTCTAAATTTTATCATTTGTTCATCTGCTATATGCTCCAAAACCACGCTTAAAAAAGTAAAAATACTACTTAAATAAAGAAAAAGATTAGGCTCAACAAAAGACGTAGACAGAACAAAGTAAATTGGAAAAAGAGAAATGTTTACTTGTAGAGTTGGGTATACATGAATACCAGTAAAATCAATGATATAAGGGTTTTTATTAAATTTATTCTTTAAATCTATATATCTGAAGTCTTCATGAGTTAAACCTTCCCATTTTCTAATCCAATTTATGGTGAGCCTAAAACTCCAATAAGTTATAGGAATTAAGACTAATACAATCTTTTCTAGATCTATTACCCCAGAAACAGGCCAAAAAGCTAAATATAATACTATCGGTAAAGGTGCAACGGACCAGAAAGGATCATAAAGACTAGAATTTTTAGTATAGAAACTAAAAATAAAAACACACAAAGTTGCGGCTAAGTGTCCAATGCTGATAGATATCCACTGATGAAGACCTAAGGATAGGTATATTGAAAGAACAGCAACTGTGAAGCTAATAAGGTAAACCAAACCACATAAAAGAAAACTTTTAGTTCTATTCATCGTTTGATTTAGATAGATTCAGATTTTATAAGATTTCTGTCTTTTGTTTGCCTATTAACTAATTCATTTTTAATAGGATCAAGTGGCTTATTTTGAATTTTTTGATCTAATCGGGGGTTAATTATTCTTTGATACAAAGTATCTCTTTGAATTGGTTCCCTTCCTATAGACTTTATAAAACTTTTCATATCACTAAAAGAAAATTCTTGACCATGTTCAGCACCCGCTGCTCGAGTTATAGATTCATTCATTAAAGTTCCTCCTATATCATTAGCTCCTGCATTTAAAGATTTTTTTATTCCTGAAATTCCCATTTTTACCCATGATGTTTGAATATTCTTTATATTTGGGTACAAAGACAAACGAGCGATACTGTGCATAAGTAAAGATTCTCTTAGTGTAGGACCAAAACGTGATTTCCCTTTAAGGAACATAGGCGCTTCCATTGGCACGAAAGGTAGAGGAACAAATTCCGTAAACCCCATAGTTTTAGCTTGAAGATCTCTTATCTTAATAAGATGTCTTGACCAATGTAAGGGTGTATCAACGTGTCCAAACATTATTGTTGCTGTTGAATTAATTCCAACTTTATGCGCTTTCTCCATAACCTCTAACCATTCGCTGGAGTTTATTTTATCCTTACAGATAATATGTCTAACTTCATCATCTAATATTTCTGCTGCTGTTCCCGGTAAAGTTCTTAATCCTAAATCTTTTAGATCTTTTAAAAATTCTGATATAGATATACCAAGGGTTTTAGCTCCTTGGTATATTTCAAGAGGAGAAAAGGCATGGATATGAAGACCGGGAACCTCATGTCTTATAGCTTTGACAATTTCTCTATAAGTATCTCCAGTATATGCAGGATGTATGCCTCCCTGAAGACACACTTCTGTTGCCCCTCTCTCATAAGCCTCTTTGCACCTTCTTATTATCTCTTCTAGAGAAATATCATAAGGTTTTCCTCTAAGTTTCTCAGAAGTCTTACCTTTTGAAAATGCACAAAAAGTACAATGAAAGTAACAAATATTAGTGTAGTTGATATTTCTATTTATTACATAAGAAACATCTTTGTTGTGTATATCAGAACTTAAATCATGAGCTGCTTCTGTTACGTATTCGAAATCTGGTCCTCTAGCATCAAATAAATCAGCAATCTCTGTCTCAGATAGAGGTTTCAATTTAATAACTTTCTTTATGTGGTCTGTGAATCTTGTTGATTTCCTTATTTGAATTATTTTACTACTTAAAATATTGGTTTCTTCTTGTATATTTTCTCTTCCTGTAGACCAGTTATTTTCTCTGGCATATCCAGAGGAATCAGATAACCTTAAAACTCTAGGTTGTATCTCTTGATCTACCCAGGTTTCTAACTCTTCAATATATTTTGGATAGATAGTAAGTCGAGGTATTAATATTTTTCCAGAAAGAAGAGTTTGATTAGAGAGATTAGTTAAATGAGGCCAAGGAGCTTCTGGGTTTACGAAGTCTGGGGTTATGGGAGATACCCCTCCCCAATCATTAATTCCAGCATTAATTAAAAGGTCTAAATTTTGAGGACTTAAATTAGGTGGTGCTTGTATACTCATAGAAGAACCAAAAATTAATCGAGCTACTGCAATAGTCCATAACAAATCTTCAACCAAAGGAGCTTCATAATTAGACATTTTTGTATCAGGCTTAGGTCGAAAGTTTTGAATTATTACTTCTTGTATATGACCATACCTAGAATGCAATTCTCTTATATCTAAAAGTGACTGAATTCTTTCGAGTCTAGTTTCTCCGATACCAATAAGTATTCCTGTAGTAAATGGTATCTTCTTTAAACCAGCATTACGAATAGCTTCGAGTCTTCTTTTGGGTTGTTTATCTGGAGAGCCAAAATGTGGCCCTCCCCTCTCACTCAATCTTTCAGAAGAATTCTCTAACATAATTCCCATAGATGCAGATACTGGTTTTAAATAGTCTAATTCTTCTAAATCCATACAGCCTGGATTTAAATGCGGAAGAAGGTTAGTTTCAGATAAAACAGCTTCTGCTACTGATTGTAGATACCTTAAAGTATTATCATGACCCAATTCATGCAGAGCTTTCCTAGCTGTTGAATACCTTAATTCAGGTCTTTCTCCTAAAGTAAATAAAGCTTCTTTACAGCCAGTCTTTTCAGCCTTCTTTGCTAAATCTACAACATCCTTAATGGACATGTATGGAGGCTTGTTATTTCTTTTGGGAGTCTTTGCAAAAGTACAATAATGACAAACATCTCTGCACAAATGTGTTAGAGGAATAAAAACTTTAGGAGAATAAGTTATAAATGATCCAAAACCTTGATAAGTTAATTCTAAGGCTTCTTTCATTAAAACATCGGTATTAGTCTCCCTAGCTAAAAGTAGTGCTTCCTTGTTATTTAGATCATGCATTTCTTTGCCTATCCTTTGTATAGCATATAATAACTTAAAGTTAAGGAGAAAATTAAAATGAAATTTGGCTATCACCCCTCAATGTGTAACCCTGAGTATTATATTCCACTTGCAAAAGCAGCTGAAGAAGCGGGTTTCGAAGATTTTGTTTTTCCGGATAGTATTTGTTTTCCGCAATCTCCATCAGTATCTCAATATCCCTATAATGAGGACGGAAAAGGAGGTTTTCTAGAAGATATACCTTTCTTAGAACCCTTCTCAGCTATACCAGCTCTTGCATCTCATACTAATAGTATTACCTTCTCTACCCATGTTATGAAACTTCCTGTGAGGCAACCTGTTTTGGTTGCTAAGCAAGTAGCTACTGTAGCAGTAATGACTAATAACAGATTTAATTTTGGTGTTGGTTTAAGCCCTTGGAAAGAGGACTTTATAGTTACCCAAGAATCTTGGGATAAAAGAGGTAAGCGCATGGATGAAATGATAGAAATCATCTACGGTCTTTTAGAAGGTGATTTTTTTACATTTAAAGGTAATTTTTATGAGATACCTTCGATAAAAATTTGTCCAGTTCCAAATAAAAAAGTTCCTATTTTGATGGGTGGACATAGCGAACCTGCATTAATAAGGGCTGCAAAATATCTAGATGGATGGATGAGTGCGGGTTTAGATTTCGAAACAAACAAAAAAGTTGTTGAACGTTTAGATGAATTAAGAGAAGAATTTGGAAGAAAAGATGAAGATTTTTATCAAGTAACAATGGGGCCTGATTGTTATGACCCAGATGGTGTTAAAAGGTTAAGTGAATTAGGAATTGATGAATGCGTCATAGCTTTTAGAGATGTATACGCAGGAGGCGTAGATAATAGAACTTTAGATTCAATGATAGAAGAAATTAAGAGTTTTAGTGATACCGTAATAAGAGCTGTAAATGGATAGTTAAAGATTATCTAAAAGAAATGAAACTGAATCTTTCATAGATTTTTTTCTGGCTATCCAATTACCTCCTAAATGAGCACCAACTTTAGCTCTATCTTTGAACAATTTAGCCCTTTCATGAGGTTCGTTCATTAGGTATCTCTTACCTTCATTATTTTCATAATAATGAATGCCATCTTTTCCTATAATAGTATGTTTGTACCCTACTGCTATTGCATTAGGGATATACATTACTGGATCTATAGCATCAAAGGAATGATGACTATCTTCATAACAAATTAACTTACTGTTTCCCCCATTTTCATTTATAACTGGAGATAATTTTTCAATCAGAACTGATGGAGTGTAATCATCGTCTTTACCAATAAGATTTAATATAGGTGATTTACTCCACCGCATCTCTTCTGGCCAAATAAATGCACCGGGATAGAAAGCTATATGTCCAGCAAATCTCTCCCCATCAGGAGCAAGTTTTTCAGATAATGGTTCCCAAGCAGAATAGAGAGCTGTACTGCCTCCCAGACTCCATCCAGCAATAAAGATCTTATTGGCATCTATATCTGGATGTTTAGCTAGTATTTGCAATGCCTTAAAACAGTCGGTCATAACAGTAGCTAGAGTAACCTGCATTTGATCTTCAACAATTGAGGTGACTTGTCTAGCATCAAAACTGCTAACTCTGAAAACAGCGAAACCACTATTTAGAAAGTTAACAGCATGTTCATGATGATGTCCTCTCCAACCTAAACTACCATGCATACAAATAACTAGTGGATAAGTTTTCTTCTTTTTTTCTGGAAAGATTAAAGTACCAAACATATCCTGGTCTTCTACTTTCTTAGAATTTAAAATATGAAAGAATTCAAAAGGGTTAGAAGACTTATAAAAAATTACTCCTTGATCTCCTGATTGCAGTTTGGGATTACTCATTTCTAATTGATTCAATATAATTTTCTACCCTAGTATATCCACTTTTTTTTATTAATTTAGTTAAATCAGCATCTCTATCTATATCAAGTTCTAGTTTCTTAGATCTATATAATCTAACTTGCACTCCTGATCGGTGAGCTGATTCTAAATGGGAGAGACAACTACCAGGGCCATAACTAAATTTTATAATATCGGGTGGTGTGCAAATCATACAGTTAGTCCCTTCACCCTCTGAGTCTGGAGAAATGGTAATTCCCTTTTTATAAGTTTTAATTAATTCCTTATGTTTTTTGATTGCTGATTGAAGAATTGTTGAGCTAGTTCTAGGTATATCTCCATGAATTATTAAAATACCTTTTGCACCTCCCATAATTGCTCTTTTAGAGGCTTCTGTTATACCATTATTTAGACCAGATTTTTTCTGTAAGAAAGCAGTAAAACCTATTTTCTTCACGTGACTAACTACATCAGTGTCCTCAGTAACAATTAAATAATTTGAAAACAATCTGCTTTTTTTCTGACTAAGAAGAATTTTTTCAAGCATGAACTTAACCAACACCCTTCTGTCTTCTAAAGTAAGAACATCACCTAGTCGACTCTTAGGTCTTTTAAAAGACTTTATTGGTGTTATAGCCCAAAAAGACATATTTAAAAAAGCTCCAAACAAGAATTAGCCAAGTTTTCTTTATCTTTATTGTTCTTCATTACAATGGATTCTACATGGGTTTGCATTTTAATTTTATCTTTTAGATTACTATCTTCTTGATCTATTATTAATACATCAGCTATATCTTCGTAAAGCTTATCAATTAAGACAGGAGAAGGTTCTTTTTCCAGTTCATGTGCTATTTTAGCTGAAGGACCTTTTATTGAATTATTTCCTACAAAAGGTGAAACTGCTACAACCTTGAAATTCCTATTAATTAGAAAGTCTCTTAAGGGTTTTATGGATAAAATAGGATCTATACTAAGAAAAGGATTTGAGGGACATATAATCAATCCTTTAATGTCATTGGATTGTATAAGTTCCTGTAAGGTATCTGGAAGTAGAGCAGATTCACATCCATCAAACTTAATTGATAGTATTTGTGGTTCACATTTCTTTTTTACAAAATATTCTTGAAAAGTAAGTAAACCTTCGTTCGTTTGAATTAGAGTGCTTACTGGGGTTTCTGACATTGGGACTATTAGGTTCTTCACTTCTAACTTAGATTTCAAGAAGTTAGTTACTTCTGACAGGCTCTTTCCTTGTTGTAATAATGTGGTTCTTATTATGTGGATAGCTAGATCTTTATCCCCTAATTGAAACCAATCTTCGCCTGCAAAAACTTTTAGTTGATTTAAAAAGGCCCAAGTCTCTTTTTCTAATCCCCAACCTTTTTCTTTATCATTAATTCCAGCTAAAGTATAAGTTACGGTATCTAAATCAGGGCTTATATTGAGACCATAATGAACAAAATCATCGCCTGTGTTTACTATATTTATTAAATTCTTATCAGGTATAATTTTTGACAAACCATAAACTAATTTGGCACCTCCAATACCGCCACAAAGAGTTAATATCGTTCCATTCATTTTATCTAAATAAATCGTCTTCAATGGGCCTTATTAAGATTTGAGAACCCTCGTTATCTTCCACTAACTTTAATCCTTTAATCACGACTACAGGTAATCCTTCATCTCCCTGACCCATTAATATAGAAGCAGCTGAAGCTAGTTCGTCTGCCAAACCTACTTCTGTTACTTCAAGAACTTTACCATATAGGTCTTTTTGCCCACGGAGATCAGTTAATGCACTAAAGCCACTAGAACCTATTGCTATACCTACAATACCATTTCTCCATGCTCTCCCAGCACTATCATTAATAATAATACTAATAGATTTGTTTAATAGCAGCGAAAGATCTTTTCTTATGACTTCTGCACTTTGATCTGGGTTTTCTGGTAATAATAAAACTTTAGGGTCATCAGCTTTGGAAGATATATTAGATCTGTCTATTCCTGCATTCGCATGTACAAATCCTAGTTTATTTTCAACAACAATTACCCCTTTTCTAAATCTTACTACTTCTTTTGATTGTTGAAGAATTAATTCAACTAGCCTAGGGTCTTTATCGGTTTTCTTTGCCAATAAATTAGCTTCATTTGAAGGAATAATGTCATTTAAAGAAACATAACGATTCTCTGCTTTCGAAACAATTTTTTGGGCTACAACTAAAATATCGCCTTCATTTATAACAACCTCAGATGAATTAATGGATTGAAAGATCACATCAGCTAACTTATCTCCTGGAGAGATTAAAGGTATGTTATCTAAAGCTACTAGATCAAGTTTTTTCAATACTTACTCCTTAACCCCGGTAATTCTAATACCTGAATGGGATATAGAGTGATTCTTATTAATGGTTATAAGTACTGATGTTAAAGCTTCCGAAGCAGCAGAATTAGCTAGCTGTCCTCCGTGCCATGCTCTCAAACCAATAGATTCTACAAGCTTTATAACTTTTGACCTTGAATCCTTTTTATTTCCACAAACTAAGACATCACAGTCTATAGGTTTATTGCTTTTCAGTAATTCAGCAGAAATATTTTGAAATGCTGATACAACCTGAACAGTATCACCTAATATTTTCTGAGAAATCTGAGCAGCACTTCCTTCAATGGGCAATTGAACTGTAGCTACCTTAGGGGGAATTAAAGGAACTGTAGCATCAATGAATAACTTGTTAATTAGATACTTTTTGCAATCTTCTAAAATACTTTTTTGATGAGCGAAAGGGACCGTAAGTATTACTATATTGCCTTCTCTAGCTGCATCCACGTTTTTTAGCCCTTTACATCCTGTTCCTAATTTTTCTGCTGCACTTAATGCCCCTTCGAGCTTTCTAGAGCCTATTACTACTTTGTAATTAGCCTGTAAGAAACGTTTTGCAAGTCCATTACCAAGATCTCCCGTACCCCCTAGAATTGAGATTACATTATTCTTATCCATATCTTTACCTTTAGGCTGTTTAGTTTGATTGCGTATAATGGGATTGGAGTGGCAACATGTCAAAACGAATTTGTTAAAAAAGAGGGATCAATTTGAGTATATCTACTGACTTTAAAGAAAAAATTGTATTAATTACCGGAGGAACTAAGGGTATAGGTAAGGGTATTGCTAAAAGCTTTATTGATTCCAAGGCAAAGGTATATGTATGTGCAAGAAATGCTCCAAAAGAAAAAATTAAAGGTTCTACTTTCCTTCAATGTAATGTAAATGATCCTGACAATATAGAAGACATGTTTTCAGAAATCATAGCGGAAGATAATCGTATAGATGTAGTAATAAATAATGCAGGAGGAGGACCAATGGTTCAAGCAGAAAAGGCTCCCCCCAAACTTAGTGAGTCTATAATAAAGCTTAATTTATTAGCTCCTTTAAATGTAAGCCAAGTAGCTAATAGATACATGCAAGAAAGCGAAGGTGGAAATATTATTAATATATGTAGTGTGAGCGTTTTAAGACCTACTCCGGGTGCAGCAGCATATGGAAGTGCAAAAGCTGGATTGGCAAATCTTACTCAATCGCTAGCCATTGAATGGGCACCAAAAGTAAGAGTTAATGCCATAGTATCCGGTCTAATTAAAACAGAGCAAGCCAAAAACTATTATGGTGATGAAGAGTCCATTAAAAGAGTAAGTAAAACTATTCCATTAGAAAGGATGGGAAATCCTAGTGATATAGGTAAAGGGTGCTTATTCTTATCTTCAAATCTAGCTGACTATATAAGCGGAGCAATACTAGAGATTCATGGTGGAGGAGAAAAGCCTATTTATCAGAATGTAATAGAATAATTTTAAGACTCTAACTGCTAGCTACAGATCCTCCATCACACGTAATTGTTTCACCTACTGTAAAAGCCCCTGCTCTAGAACTTAAGAAGATTGCTAATCCTGCAATATCTTCCTTTGTTCCCATTCTTCCTCTTGGATTTCTTTTACCCACTTCGCTCCAATCTACATCTGTCTCCCCCTTAAATCCTACTCCCGTGCTGAGCATCCAAGTTGGGAAAGGTCCTGGTGCTATAGCATTGACTATAATATTTTCCTTAACCAACCTGGCTGCCAATAATCTAGTTAGATGATGTAGAGCTGATTTTGAAGGACCATAGGCCCACGCATCAAATACAGTGTTCTTTATGCCGTCTATTGAACCTATATTTATTACTCTTGCTGGATCTTCGTGAGTACCAGATTTTTTTAAATGAGAAAGTAGTTTTTGGGTTAAGAAAAAAACTCCCTTAACGTTTGTATCCATAACCTTATCCCAGCCACTTTCAGGGTATTCTTCTATTGAAGCTCCCCATGAAGCACCAGCATTATTTATTAAAATATCTAACTTTGGTTCTTCATTCTTAAATTTATGATATAAGTTATCTATTCCATCCATATTAGATATATCCGCAGGTAAAGAAATACATTCTCCACCAAATTCTTTACTTAATCTTGTGGCTGTTTCTTCACACACCTCTTCTTTTCTTGAGCTAATATAAACTTTTACTCCATTAGCAAGAAATCCAGCTGCAATCATCTCTCCAATGCCTCTAGATCCACCAGTAATTAAAGCAACTTTGCCTTCTATAGAAAATAAATCCTTCATGAAATCTCCTTGAAAATATTATTAAAATCCCAATATAACTAGTGTAGGTGCCTTAAGGGCTTACGTAAATTAAATATTTTAAAACTTGCTTAAATAAGGAGTAAATTATGATAAATAAAACATTTGAAATTTTTTGGAGAGATATCTCTCCATTTGCTGTAGGTTTTGATAGGACTTTTGATGCTCTATCTTTATTAGCAGATTCTCAATCTCAAACTACTAACTATCCACCTTACAACATTCGTAAAGTTTCTGATGAGCAGTACACTATAGAGCTTGCAGTGGCTGGTTTTGAAGAAAAGGATATTGAAATTGAAGCTAAAGAGGATAACCTTATTATCAAAGGTAAAAGGCCTTCTAAAGCTTCAGAAGGATTAGTCCACCAAGGGCTAGCTTCTAGAGATTTTGAAAGAAAGTTTGTTCTTTCAGAAGATATGGTTATAAAGGGAGCCGCGCTCTCTAATGGAATGTTATATGTAGGGTTAGAAAAGATAATCCCAGACCATAAAAAACCAAGAAAAATAGAACTTACTTCCAAAAATAAGATTCTTAATTAAAAAAAGGGGCTATTTAGCCCCTTTTCTTTTCATTGTCTAAAACTTTAGGCTTAATAGATAATAATTTACTCATTAAGTTTTCCACATAAAACATGCCTGTTTGAGTAAAGTTTCCTGCTGCTTTTGATTTCTTTATAACATTATCACTAATCTCTTTTGCTTTTTGGGAATAGTTTGGCTTTTCAGTTTTTTTTATCATCCTAAAATTCTCCTTAAAAGTTTATTCTTAAATAAAGACAAGAAACCTCTCATTTGAACAAGGGTTTTCTTAGAGTATGGATAATGAGATATAGGCCCTTTTCTAAACCTTTCAATTATTATCGGCATAGCATGGCAATATCCTCTAATACCATCTTTACCGTTTACAGAGCCCATGCCGCTATCTTTTACTCCACCAAAAGGTACTTCATTTATCCCATAACTCAAAGCCATATCATTAACTGAAGCAGCACCGGTTTCTAAAGAAGCAGCTATCTCGATACCTTTTTTGATATTTTTTGTCCATACATTACCATTCAAACCATACTTAGTGTCATTTGCTAAATTTAAAGCCTCTTCAATGGAATCCACTTTTTCTACACAAGCAATGGGACCAAAGGTTTCCTCCTGCATAATTAGCATTGTCTTATTAACATTAGATAATACAGTGGGTTCATAAAAGAGACCTTCTAAATTTGGGTTTCTTTTCCCTCCTATATGAAGTTTAGCTCCTTTTTCAAGTGCATCTTCCATATGGTTTTCAATAATATCAATCTGCTTGTCCCAAAAGGTTGCTCCAACATCAGCATCTGCACAGTTCGTTTGCTTTAGACTTTTAGCTTTTCTAATTAATTTCTCAAGAAAAATATCGTATATATCTTTATGAACGTAAATTCTTTCAGTACCACAACAATATTGTCCCGAATTCATATAAGATCCAATTAAAGCACCTTCAACAGACCTATCAACATCTGCATCTGCACAAACTATCATGGCGTCATTTCCACCTAATTCCAGAGTATATGGTAAAAGTTTAGAGCCGCATATCTCTGCTACTTTTTTACCTGTCTCTATACTTCCAGTAAAAGAAACTTTGTCTATATTGCTATTTAATAATTCTTGACCAGTTATGCCATCTCCCAGTAAAACTTGCACAAGAAATTTAGGTAAGCCTGCTTCTAAGAATAAAGTTTCTATTAATTTAGAAGAATAAGGGGTAACTTCAGAAGGTTTAATTATTACTGCATTACCAGCTAACAAAGCTTGGACTGTTGGATTTAAAGCAAGAATAAAGGGGCCATTCCATGGAGTTATAACTCCGATAACACCTCTTGGTTTATAAAATATATAAGCTTTTTTCATAAAGCGCATGAGTCCATGGAGTTTTATTTTTTTTGGTTTTAAAAATTTTTTAGCTCTTTTAATATAAAAAGACAAAGAGTCTATAGAAGCGTATATCTCCATTGATAGAGCTTCAGTCTCTGTTTTTCCTGTTTCTCTAATTACTGTTTCTATAATTTTTATTTCCTTTTCTAAAATTTTATCTAAGATCTTATGTAAAAATTTAACCCTCTCACTTATAGACAAGCGAGCCCATTTAACTTGTGCAGTTTGAGCTTTATTTACTGCATCTTTTATTTCATCTTGTGTAGTACAAACTAATTTACCTAAAGATTTAAGATTAACTGGATCTATTAACTCGTATCTCCTTTTACCTTCTTTCTCTCTTAATGGCTTATAAATTGCCATTTAAATAGCCTCCATTTCTAAACTTAGATACTGGGTTACATGGTTATCTAAATAATAGTTACTATCTTTTTCTAAAAATCCTATAGAAATCATTTTTTTACTCGTATTTATCATTATTACTGCAAATTTAAACAAAGCTAATATTCTATAATAAGCATAATTCTTAGCTTTAAAACCTGTATTTCTTTCCCATCTCTCTATAGTTTGTTGTCTTTCAGGAAAACCTTTAAGTCTTGGAATCTTCAAGCCTAAACTATTTGCATCATCTATTGCTATACCCCAAGCAAGATCCATCTCAGGATCACCTAAAGAAGCCATCTCCCAATCAAGTAAAGCTGTAGGTTTGTAATTCTTGTATAAAATATTTCCACATCTACAATCTCCCCAACACAATCTTTTTTGTAGTAAATCAGTAGGTTTATTCTCTTTTAACCAGGCCAGTACATTTTCGCAAACCTCATGCTGTTCTCCATCTAAAGACCAGTTCAAGAAGTTTTCGTAATAAGATAGGCATTGATCTAAGGGTGTTTCTCCTAAAAGAGGTTGATCTAAGAAGAGTAAGTTAAGTTCTTCAGGATCTAAGAGATGTACTTTACTCATAGAATCTACCCAACCCCACCATAGCTCTTTTCGATGAAAAGGACTTGCTGCTGAAACCCAGCCGTTAAGATCCATATGGAATGGAGGGCTATCTGATGGAGCTTGACCATCAATAAGTTGCATGACATAGAAAGGTGTAGAAATAATCTCAACATTATCTTCTTCCCAAATTACTTTTGGTATAGGTAATCCAGACTTTCTCAGAGCACTCATAACTTTTACCTGTTTTCCTAAATCATATTCAGGAAAAACTTGAAATTCAGTAGGTTTTAGTCTCAACACAAAGGACCGTTCACATAATTTATTACCTTTTAAATAGATTGCTTTTAGGCTGATTGTTTCATTAGAAAAACCAGTATTTTCAGGGCTACCTAAAGATTCCAGTTTTAAATCTGTACAAGATAGTTTATCTTTGAACCAAGATGTAAGTGAGGTAAGCATTCCATTAATGTTTATATCTTTTTGCTCAGGCATTAAATAAATAAAATTTTTTAAAAGAAAAACAAATTAAACTGCTAAGAAAAAAAAATGTCCATTAAGTTAATTAAATTAGAAGATAATTTAGAAATTGCTAAGAGAACTTTTTTTAAATCTTTAAAGAAAGAAAAAAACAATAAAGACTTTTGGTCCTGCTTAATTTTACAATCAATAAATGGTTTTTACCTTCCAAAAGTTTCTAAGAAAGAAAAGGATCTAAATGAATTTCTTGGTATTATCAAAAAAGAATATCAATCTCAAAAGAAAAAATTATTATGGAATGATCTTTTAGAATTAGAAAAAAAAATGAATAGTAATAAAGTAAAAAGATTGTACCTTGTATCAATCTCTACTCTCATAAAGAATAAAGAACAATCTATAAATTGGTTTTCATTAGATTCTTTGAAAGAAGCTAAGAAAATAAAAACTTTAACTATCGCCTTGTCAAATTCTTTAATTCACATAATAGACTTATGAGTAAAAAAGAAAATTTATCTTTGAGTGGTAAAGCTTGGGAAGAATTCTGTGAATCTCTAAAAGCCAGTGGTCATATTATTTTAGGAGAAAAGGATTTAACACACCTAGATGTTCATGAGGGTTGGAGGTATTTAACTCGTTTGACTCGTTTAGGTCTAGAAATGGCTCTAGAAAGTAATGACCCTTTCTTTCCTTCCTTTTATAGTCTTTCACATGAGACCGCAAAAATAGGAGCTGATAACCCAGATAATTTGTATCTAAATGCTACTATTGATGGTAATTTTGATTATAGAATTTGGGGAAGTAGAGGAACAGTCCATTATCTAAGTTTTGGAACAAAAGCTAATAAATATAGTGAAGATGGGACAATGAAAACAACAGGTGAGCTTGATATCAAAGAGATAGAAATACAAGGAAGTGACTTAATAGACATTGTGTTAAGCAAAAATAAAAAGGAAGGAAATTGGTTACCTCTGTCTTCTGATTCAAATCTTGTAATAGTTCGTCAAACATTTTTAGATAAATCTAGTGAAAAGAGCGCTTCATTAAACATAGAGTGTTTAAATGCACCGGATTCACCTGCTCCCCTAAATGATGAACGTTTAGTACAAAGTCTTCAAACTGTAGCAAGATTTGTAAATGGAACTGCATCTACATTTGTAAATTGGACTAATAAATTTAAGCAACAACTCAACAAACTACCATCTCAAGACCAACAGATGTACCAAAAAGCTGGAGGTGATCCAAATATTCATTACCTACATGGTTTCTGGAAGTTAGAACAAGATGAAGTGTTAATAATAAATACTAAAGTTCCTAACTGTGATTACTGGAATTTCCAATTAGATAACTATTGGATGGAATCATTAGATTATCGTTTTCACAAAATATCTTTAAACAACAGCAATGCACGGTTAAATAATGATGGAACTTTGACCATAGTAATTAGTTCTTTTAATCCTGATATGCCCAACTGGATAGAAACTGCGGGACATAAACAAGGTACGATGTTATTAAGATGGGTAGGCGCAGATGAATATCCTGAGCCTTGTTCTGAGGTAAAGAAATTCTCTGAACTCTAAAAATGAATACCTCAAATTCTCTTAATTTTAAAAACCTAAAAAAGCATGCATCAAAGATAACAGGATTAGAAGATTTTGGTGATCCTGCACATTTAATAGGTTTAGAAATGCTATGTAATAGCCTAAAAGAAGAAGCACAGTTAAACGATATTGGTAAGTTGGCTCAACATGCAAGAATTACAGGGATACTAGTTAATAGATTGAGATTTGAAAAAGATTTAAATAATTATCCAGAGATCAAAAATGAGGATATCTTAGGTCCTGTAGTAATAGTAGGTCTTCCTAGAACAGGCAGCACAATGATGCATAGATTGTTATCTTCTGATTCGAGAAATACTTCCATGATATGGTGGGAAGGAAGAAATCCTTCAAGATTTCCTTCAGAAAGTAGAGGAAAACCAATAGAAAGAATAAAAGCTGGAAAGAATGAAGTAGAGGAATTGTTGCAAGCTTCACCTGATCTAATGAGAATTCATCCTATGGATGCTATGGCACCAGATGAAGAAATTCTTTTACTAGAACATACTTTCTACAGTACTGTTCCTGAGTCTTTTATGTACGTACCCTCCTATTCACTATGGATTGAAGATCAGGATCACTCAACAGCATATGAATACTTAAAATTGCTACTTCAATATTTACAATGGCAAAATTTAAATAGATCAAAAAAGATATGGGTCTTAAAGACCCCGCATCATATGGGATATGTGGATATAATCTTAAAAGTGTTTCCTAATGCTAGGATCATACAAACTCATAGAAATCCAATAGATACAATACCCTCATACTGCTCAATGGTAACAACTTTAGCTGCACCTTTAAGTGATCAACTAGATCCTAGATTAATTGGGCAATATTGGGAACAAAAATTAGCTAGGGTAATGCTTCATTGTATGAATATCGCTAACGAAATTCCTTCAAGGTTCTTAGATATAAACTATCTTGACCTTATAAAGGATCCTCTTTTGCAGATGAAGAAAGTCTATAACTTTTTAGATCTGGAACTTAATCAAAAAGCATTTAATGAAATGAAGAACTGGATCGGACAAAATCAACAACATAAACATGGACATCATGAATATTCCTCTTCAAACTATGGACTTGATAATCAAATTATCCAAAAGGACTTCTTAGATTATATAAATAGATATATTAAAAAGACATGAACTACCCTAAGAAACCAGCAATTATTGATCTCATGATGGGAATCCCAAGTAATGAAGATAGAAGTGAGTGGTATGAATTTATGAAGCCTCTTTTTTTAGATGAGGAAAGCAAAAAAATGTTTTCTTTTCCAGCAGAATATATGTTTAAGGATGTACCGAAAACAGGAGATCAAAAGGATTTTCCTCTTTATGTCATCCAACAGATGGATAAATTTGGAATTGAAAAAGCAAATATAGGTTTTAATGAAAGCCAAGATGAGATTATTGATGCTTTAAAGAGATTTCCTGATAGATTTTTCTTTAACTACCCTGTAAATCCTAATAAAGGAATGGAAGAAGTAAGGGAAATTAAAAGACTATACAAAAAATTTAATATTAAATCTGTGGATGCTTTCCCTTCTGGATTATGCCCCCAAGTCCCCATAAATGATAAGAAATGGTATCCAATTTATTCTACTTGTGTAGAACTTGATATTCCTTTCTGCGCTTGTGTAGGCGTTCCAGGACCTAGACTACCAATGGAACCTCAAAAAGTTGAGCTTATAGATGAAGTATGTTGGTTTTTTCCTGAATTAAAATTTGTTATGAAGCATGGTGCAGAACCATGGACAGAAATGGCAGTAAAATTGATGTTAAAATATCCAAATCTTTTTTATATGACAAGCGCTTTTGCACCAAAGTACTATCCTAAAGCCATTATAGAATTTGCAAATTCTCGAGGACAAGACAAGATAATGTATGCTGGTTATTTTCCTATGGGTCTTTCTTTAGAAAGAATTTTTAAAG
>CAZMZZ010000003.1:0-61591 GCA_964571215.1 uncultured Gammaproteobacteria bacterium | reverse complement strand
GTAATCTTTTCACCTTTCTATTTATAACAGATTTATGAATTTTTCCAAATTTGATTAGGTGGTGGAGCTAGTCGGGATCGAACCGACGACCTCTTGCGTGCCACGCAAGTGCTCTCCCAGCTGAGCTATAGCCCCACTTAAACAGAGACTGATGTTTTAAAGAAATTTCTTGTCTTGTCAGTCTGCTGTAAATCTATTCCGTTGTGATTAATTAGAGATGTTACTGATTTGTTACTCATCGGATGATCGTATTGGGCATACAGACCGTCTAGAGTATCTAATATGGCCCATATTTCCAGCTGATGATCATCTAGATTAATTTTATCTTTGTAATCCCAAACAGGAATAAAACTATCTGAAAGGAAATCAGACCCTAACATCAGTTTTTTAAGGGTTCTTTTTAACTTTAATAAAGGCTTTATATTCCTTTTAAGAAAAGCATTGCAACTTTCATAACTAATAAAGGTTTTGAATAATGGTCTCCAAAAACAATATTTAGGATGTAATTTTCCTAACTTAGGCATGGGATAAATATCAAAATAAACATGACCTGCATCTGGGGAAATAAAATCATGCAGTTTTAAGATTGACTTCTTAGGATTTGGTGTGTGCTGCAAAACTCCTCTGCAAATAACTACATCAAATTTTTCTTTGGGTTCAAGTTTTAAAAAATCTGCTTTTATTCTTGTTACGTTTTTTTCTGAAGCTGCTACGTTGTGAAAAATAGCTGAGGATAAATCTACAGAAACACAATGATCAGCATATTTACAGATATGTTCAGTAAATCTTCCTGCACCGGAACCTATCTCTAAGACATTTTTTCCTTTGAGTATATCTAGATTTTCAAACAAGAGATCTTCTAAATAAATTTTGGATATATCAAAATTATTCTTACTATCAACTTGAACATCAACATATTCTTCCCATTGTTTACCGAAATTAGAAACATGACCATCAGATTTATCCAGAATTAAAACTTCTTGAGATATATCAAATTCGTTATTAAAGAAATCTATCTTCATTAAATATTTTTTCTTATTCAGTAGTTTCCGAGCTTACCTGAATTTTGGTTCTCTTTTTTCTAAGAAAGCTGAAACAGCCTCTTTGTGTTCTTCTGTCTCCCAACACTCTTGAAGGAGTTTGGTTTCTAACTGTTCAGCAGCTTTTAAATCTGTGGTTACTGCATTCTCTGTTAATAAATGTTTAGTCATTCTTAATTGTTTGTCAGGGTTGCTAGCTATAAGATTGGCTATCTCATAACTTTTTTCCATAAGGCTGCTTTCATCTACTAAATGTTCAGTTAATCCAAAATTATGAACTTCTTCACCTGTGTATAGTTTTCCTGAAAGCATCATCTCGCTTGCACGCCCCCACCCTACTCTGCTTACAAGAAAATGAGTAGAAGCTAGTTCTGGTACTATGCCCATTTTTATAAAAACAAGTCCAAATTTAGCTTTCTCAGTGGTAATAATAATATCAAAAGGAAGAATCATCGTTACCCCAATACCAACTGCAGCGCCGTTAACAGCAGCTATTATAGGTTTTGATTCTCTTATTATTTCTAGCCAGTCAACTCCAGCCGGCATACCGCCTGATCCCCCAGCAGTATCATTACCTGGATCTTCTCCATCTATCCTGGTTTGAAAGGTGTCTTGAACATCCGCTCCAGCACAAAAACCTCTTCCTGCACCTGTCATTATGATAGCTCCTACCGATTTATCTTTATTGGCACGTTCTATGGCTTGAGCCTGCTCTTCACACATAGTGGGTGTCCAAGCATTTAGTTTTTCTGGTCTATTTAGTGTAATTAGAGCTACAGGGCCCTTGGTTTCATAAAGAACCTGAGAATACTCCATAATACTTACCTCTTATAAATTTACTCTAATCTTCCTATTATCAAAAAACGTGTAAGTAAAAATAAAACCGCTGAGGAATAAGATAGTTGAGGTTAGATTGTTTGCATAAAAAGGAAGTGCCACAAAATAGCACTCCATTAAGCCTAAAAAATCTTTAGTATAAAAAGAAGAGGTAAGCCAAACCCCAAAATTTGTTAAGAGAAAGAATAATGAAGGTGAAAGAATTGATAAAAAGAAGATATTTTTGAAGGTCTTTTTAAAGTACAAGACAACACCCAGACTTATTAAAAGAAAAGACGTATAAGTCCAAATCATATGATTATGAAAACCTATAATTAAATCTGAAATAAACATAATTAAGATAGGTGTAAAGAGCACCATGCGTTTATCACCTATCATGAAAGGCAAGAAGATAATACCTGCAATAATAGGAGTAAAATTCGGAGGATGAGGAATTAGCCTACTTAATAGAAGTAGACAAATAAAAAAACTTATACTCTTGAGAATATTCATATAAAAGATTTGGCCTAAATTATTTTGTAAATTATTCTTATACCTTCTTATATAATATTTTAATCTAATTATGACATTTCAGAAAGCTGAGCTAATAGAACTAGATGATTACAAAGCACCTCAGGGTTATGAAATTTTTTATTATCCAGTCTTTGATGAGGTTAATATTAGAGTCTGTATCTGGAATAAACAAAGTAATCTAGGAACAATAATCCTGCAATCAGGCAGGACAGAATTCATAGAAAAGTATTATGAAGTGGTCAAAGAGTTTATTGATAGGGGATATTGTGTTGCCATGTTTGATTGGAGAGGACAAGGTTTATCAGACCGGTTGAGTTCTAATCCCTTTATTGGTCATGTTAATAAATTTTCTGATTATGAAACCGAATTCGAAGAAATCCTTGAAAATGTCTATATTGATAAATGCCCTAAACCTTGGATAGGTATGGGACATTCGATGGGAGGTTGCTTGGTTGCATCTTTAGCTTCACAAAAACCAGATATCTTCGATGCGATAATTCTATGTGCTCCTATGCTATCAATTAAAATGCCTAAATTACTGGAATTAACAATCTTAGGGCTAGGGGAGTTGTCTAAAATAGGATTTAGAGATAAAGCCTTCCCAACTCCTGATTGGAATAACAGAAAGGGTTGGCATGAAATTCCTTTTGAAGAGAATGTAGTAACTTCTGATCTAGCACGGTATAAAAGAAGCGGGGATCTAATCAAAAAAAATGAAAAATTAGCTGTTGGTGCCCTTTCTATAGGTTGGGGACACGAATCTATAAAAAAAACCAGGAGTCTCTTTAAATCTAATTGGACTAAATTAATTACCATTCCCTCTCTTCTTCTAAACGCTTCCAAGGATAAGCTAGTTAACGTAATAAAAAATGAAGAAATGTGTAACAAAATTAAAAATATCTCTATAGCTAATATAAACGGAGAACATGAACTGCTTATGGAAAAGGATTCAATTAGAAATGAAACATGGAAAGAGATAGATAATTTCTTGGAAACTTTATGACAACCAGTCTAAAGCCTTCTCCAACCGAGAAATAACTTTTTCCTTGCCTAAGACTTCTGCTGTTTCATCTATGGAAGGTGAGCTCAAAGTGCCTGTAATTGCCAGCCTAAATGGTTTGCCTATTTTAGACATATCTACTCCTAGATCTTCTTTTAAGAAACTAATTATTTTACGAATTTCCTCTGCACTCCAGTTCTCTAATAGCTCTAAACTTTTCAGGAGTTTTGATAGAACTTCCTTACTTTCTTTAGTGAAGACTTCTTTACCTAAATTTCCATCAAGGTATGAAATATCATTAAAAAAGTAATGAGATTCTTTTTGGAAATCAATTAAGGTAGAGCATCTACTTCTTATCAGATCTAAAACACGCCTGGAATACTCAGATTTTTGAGAAAAACTTTTTGCAAATTTTGACACTTTTTCTTCTAGGTCACTAAAGTCTAAGCTAGATAAATATTCTTTATTAAACCAAAGAAGTTTTTCCATAGAAAAAATAGCTGGGGAGTTATTAATTCTTCCTTTCTGAAAATCATCTATCAGGTCAGCCTTAGAAAATAATTCCCTATCTCCTAAAGACCATCCCAACCTAACTAGATAATTTAATAGGGCTTCAGGGAGAATACCTTGCTCTTTGAATTCTATTACATTAACCGCTCCGTGCCTCTTAGACATCCTCTTTTTATCCTCTCCAAGAATCATTGGAACATGTCCATATTGAGGTAGACTCTCCTTCAAAGCAGTAAGTATATTTAATTGTCTAGGAGTGTTATTTATATGATCTTCTCCCCGGATAATATGTGTAACTCCCATATCTACATCGTCAACCACCACACAGAGATTATAAGTAGGTAAACCATTATTTCTTACTAATATAAGGTCATCTAGTTCATCGTTAGAAAAAGAAATTTGACCTCTCACTAAATCTTTAAAGCTTACCTCTCCTTCTATGGGGTTTTTAAATCTAATCACATGATTTGCATCAGGTTTTAAATTTAAGTCTCTACATTTCCTGTCATACTTTGGTTTAAGTCCTTTTTTCATTTGCTCTTTTCTTAAGTCGTCTAACCTTTCATTAGTGCAGCTACAATAGTAGGCATGTCCATCTCTCAATAAATTTTCTGCTACTTCTATATGTCTTTTTTTTGCCTTGGACTGTAAATAAGGCTTTTCGTCAAAATCTATATCCATCCAAGAAAAACTTTCCATAATAGATTTAGTAAATTCTTCCTTTGACCTCTTTTGATCTGTATCTTCAAATCGAAGTAGAACTTTTCCTTTGTTAGCTTTAGCAAACAACCAAGCAAAAATAGCTGTCCTCAAGCCTCCAATATGAAGATAACCAGTAGGACTAGGTGCAAACCTACTAACTGTTCCCATTATCTTTTTGCTCTTTTAACCATAGCGGTTTCTTACCGGTTTCTTCTTGCATCTTTTTTAGATAGTTTAAATGTGCCTGCTCCTCAGCTTCAGAAGTCTTTATTGTTGCTATTTGACCTAATGAGAGTGACTCATTCATATCTTTTTTATTTTTAGTTAAATCTTGTTCAGAAGAATCTGGTTTCTGAAAAAGCAGATCACCCTGACCTCCTGTCATTAATAAATAAATATCTCCCAAAATCTTTGAGTCAAGTAAAGCTCCATGTAATTCCCTGTCATACCCCTTTATGTCGTATCTCTGAACTAAAGCATCAAGACTATTTCTTTGTCCAGGATGCTTTTCCCTAGCTATCTGAAGAGTATCTGTCACTTTATCAACTATATCTAGCATGACTGGATGATTACCTGATAATAAACCTATCTCATGATTTAAAAAGCTTATATCAAATTCTGCATTATGAATAAGTAACTCACTATCTTTAATAAAGTCTTTGAAATTATCAAAGATATCATTAAAACGAGGTTTATCTTTAAGAAAATCTAATGTGAGACCATGTACTTTTTCTGCTCCTTCATCGATCTTTCGGTCTGGATTAAGATAAGAATGAAATTCTTCACCAGTAAAACGGCGATTAACCAGCTCTATGCAACCAATTTCAATAACTCTGTGACCAGATTTTACATCTAAGCCTGTTGTTTCTGTGTCCAATATAATTTGTCTTAACATAATCTAAAGTTCTTCTATTCCTTTATTTGCAAGCATGTCAGCTATCTCATTTTCTCTATGACCACTATGTCCCTTAACCCACTCCCAAGAGATAGTATGTTTAGCGGTCAATTCGTTCAATGCTAACCATAAATCTTTATTTAAGACAGGCTTGTTAGCTGATGTTTTCCAATCTCTTGCTTTCCATGCCATCATCCATTCCGTTATACCTTTTCTTAGATATTCTGAGTCGGTAGTAAGAACAACTATTGAAGGTTCACTAAGTGCTTCTAAAGCTTTTATAGCTGCTGTAAGCTCCATTCTGTTATTAGTTGTATCTTTTGAACCTCCGTGGAGATACTTTTCTTCTCCGTTGATTCTGATGATTGCGCCCCATCCTCCTGCTCCCGGATTCCCCTTACAAGCACCATCTGTAAAAATCTCTACTTGATTCATGTGTAAAAAAAGATTAAGACAAGTTTTCTTCTAATAGCTAATTTTATATGTACAAGTGTAAAATCATATTATTTTTTAATGAATATGCTAGATATATTTGCTATTCCTGCTTTTGACGACAATTATATTTGGACAATAGTCAATGGTAAGGAAGCTATAGTTGTAGATCCTGGAGATCCTAAACCAGTTATAAAAACCTTTGAGGAGAAAGGACTTAACCTCACAAAAATCCTTATAACTCATCACCACTTTGATCATAGTGGGGGTATTTTAGATCTTGTAAAAAAATATAAACCTTCTGTTTATGGACCAGCAGGAGGTCATATTCAAGGTATATCAGATCCTATGAGTGACCAAGATGCGGTAGAAGTATTTGGTAAAAAATTTATAGCAATAGCTACTCCAGGACATACCGATGATCAATTAGGTTATTACTGTGAAGAAAATTCACCTCCTATATTGTTTAGCGGCGATACTCTTTTTGCTTCTGGTTGTGGCAGGATATTCGAAGGTACTCCTGCTGAGATGTATAAATCTATAGGAATCTATTATAGATTGCCTAAAAATACTCAGGTCTATTGTGGACACGAATATACTGAATCAAATCTTAAGTTTGCTATAAAAGTTGAACCAAACAATCAAAGTATTAAAGATAGATTAAATGAAGTAAAAGAAAAAAGAAGTAGAAAAGAAATAACCCTGCCTTCTACGATAGAGCTAGAGCAAAAAACAAATCCTTTCATGAGATGTAATGAGGATGCTGTTGTAAAAGCTGTAAAAAATTTCTCTGGTAAAAATATTGAAGATCCAGTAGATGTCTTTGCAGCAGTTAGGGGTTGGAAAGATAATTCCTGAAATGCAATTAATTAAAAGACCCTTTTACATTTTTTTGGTACTGAGTGTTTGTACAGCTATTAATTCTCATAATCCTGAGCTAACGGATAAAACATCTTTAGAAGAACAACAAATTTCGAATGAAACCTATTTAGATTTATGGGAAAGGGTTAGGGGTGGTTTAACTGTGAAGTTACCTGGTGATTTTAGCGAAGCAGAAAGATATAGAAAAAGGTACAAAGATAATCAACATACAGTTAATAGAATTAGCAGAACTGGGCAAAGGTATCTTTTTCATACTGTGAAAAGAGCAGAAGAATTAAATTTACCCATAGAATTAGCATTAGTCCCTTTTATTGAAAGTGGATTTGACCCTTATGCTCAATCTTTTTATGGAGCCACGGGAATTTGGCAGTTCCTTCCCGCTACAGGTAAAGAATGGGGGTTAAAATCAAACTGGTGGTACGATGGGAAAAAAGACGTAATAGCTTCTACTGATGCTGCATACCAATTCTTAATTTCTCTTCATAAAAGATTTGATGGAGACTGGTTGTTAGCTTTAGCAGCATATAATGCAGGTCCCAGAAGAATACAAAAGGCTATAAGAAAAAATAATTCTCTTGGTAAACCTACAGATTTTTGGTCTTTAGACTTACCTCAAGAGACTGAAGCATATATACCTAAATTATTAGTATTGTGTGAACTCATCAAAGACCCATCATCTTTTGGAGTAAATTTACCTTCCATAGCAAACAGACCCTACTTCGTAAAAGTTAACACTCCTAATCAACTTGATCTAATGCAAGCAGCAGATTTAGCTGGAATTACTCCCGAAACATTATATGAACTCAACCCTGGATTTAATCAATGGGCTACTGACCCTAGTGGTCCTCATTACTTGCTATTACCTTCAGGAATAGGTGATAGATTTAAGACCCAGCTCTCTTCTATGGAAAAATCTTCTCTAGTTCAATGGGATAGGTATAAGGTAAAGAAAGGAGACAACCTAACTTTAATAGCAAAAAAATACAGTATTGAACTAAATGTTCTAAAAGAAATAAATCAAATGGAAGAAGATCTAATAATAGCAGGAGATGAGATAATGGTTCCAAGGGGACCTGCATGGGCGAAGACTTCTATCCCTAGAGTAAAGAATTATACTGTAGTTAAAGGAGATTCTTTCTGGGCTATATCAAAAAAGTTTAATGTATCAATCCGTGATCTGACCTTGTGGAATAGTGTAAACCTTCAAACACCTCTGCAAATTGGGCAGCAAATAAAGATTTTCTCTAAATACGAAAGAGCTAGAGGTAAACCTCCTAATAAGAAGAAAAGAACTTTACTATACCCAGTAAAGTCAGGTGATACTTTATCAAGAATAGCTTCTAGGTTTTCTATAAGAGTAAAAGATATAGAGAAGTGGAACGAAATCAAACCTGCAGAGATTATTTATCCTGGTCAAGTCCTTAAAATAATTCTAGATGCTGGCGTGGGAAAATAATTCTTTCTTTAAGCTTTTTTTTAACTGTAAATTAGATTTAGTTAGATCTAGGATCTAACGCATCCCTTAGGCCATCGCCTAAGAAATTTAAAGAAAATAATGTTATAGAAAATACTGTTGCAGGAAATACTAGAAGCCACCAACTTTCTTCCATTGATACAGCTCCATCTCTTATTAACAAGCCCCAGGAACTCATAGGAGCTTGAACTCCTAAACCAAGAAAACTTAAGAATGCTTCAAGTAGCATTACTTGAGGTACTGTTAAAGTTGCATAAACAATTACTGGCCCTAGAGTGTTAGGAAATAAATGTCTGGTCATGATGGAAATACTACTAACACCCATTGCTTGAGCTGCTAACACAAATTCAGTTCTTCTTAAGCTTGTGACTTGGGCCCTAACAATCCTTGCCATAGTGAGCCATTCTACCGCCCCAATGGCTAGAAACATTAATACTAAGTTTCTTCCAAAAACAACCATTAGTAAAATAATTAAAATTATAAAAGGTATTCCATAAAGGGCATCAACTATTCTCATCATCAAAGAATCTACTCTGCCTCCTAAATATCCTGCAACAGTTCCCCAGCTAACTCCAATTATTAAGGCAACAAACGTTGCAACAAAACCAACTAGAAGAGATATGCGACTTCCGTAAAGCATTCTAGTTAGCAAATCTCTTCCTAAATAATCTGTTCCTAACCAATGACTTAAAGAAGGGCCAGAAGAGCTTAAGCCTCTATTTTGGAAATCATATTCGTAAGGAGCTATCAAAGGGGTAAGTAAAGATAATAAGATTAGAACAAATACAAAAATTGCACCTGCTAAAGCTAATCTGTTTGCTTTTAACCTCCTTAGTGCATCTCTCCACAGATTTGAAGTGCTAACTAACTCATTCATTTTGAATTACCTTCCCTTACTCTGGGATCCATAGCAGCCCCAACAATATCAGCTAAAAGATTAAAAATAATAATTAAGAAAGAAAAGAAGATTGTAGTTCCTAGTATCATTGTGTAATCTCTATTAAAGGCTGCTTGAACATAGAACCTTCCTAATCCAGGGATATTAAAAATTGTTTCTACAACAAATGATCCTGCTAAAAGACCTGCTATAGCAGGGCCTAAGAACGAAACTACGGGAATTAAACCTCCTCTTAAGGCATGAAAAACAACTACTCTAAATTCTGACAGACCTTTGGCTCTAGCTGTTCTAATATAATCTTGACCCAAGACTTCCAGCATTCCTCCTCTGCTTAACCTTGCACAGTAAGCTGCATAAGCAGTTCCAAGGGTTATGACGGGTAAAATCTTGCTTTCTGGTATACCCTCTATCCATCCAGATACTGGAAGCCAACCTAACCAAATACCAAATACTAAAGAAAGAAGAGGGCCCAGAACTATTGAAGGTATACAGATTCCAGCCATTGAAATTGTCATCGGTAAATAATCTAACCATGTATTCCTTCTTAATGCTGCCACTGAACCAAAGCAGATTCCTAAAAAAGTAGCAAAAGTTATAGAGTAAAAGGCTAATTCAAAAGTAATTGGTAAGCCTGAAAAAATCATCTCACTAACAGTTCTGCCCGGATATCTGAATGAAGGACCTAGATCTCCTTTAGCTAAATTAACTAAATAATCAAAATACTGCTCATACAATGGAGCATCTAAATTATATTTTTGATTAAGTTGTTGCATAACTTCACTTGAAACAACTCTGTCATAATCAAAAGGTCCTCCTGGAGCTGAATGGATCATTAAGAAAGTAATAGTGATCACTGCTAGCAAGACTGGAATTGCTACTAACAGTCTATTGAAAATTAAGCCTACCATTTTAGGTTAATCTATTTAGGGTTCTAAAGATAAAAATTGGTATGGATGGGTATCCAGAATTGTAGGGTGCCATCCTTTAACATAAGGGTGAAGCATATAAACTCTAGTATAGGTGTAAATAGGAATTAACGGCAGTTCGTCAATGAGAATATGCTCTGCTTGATCAAAAAACTTATTTCTTTCTTCTACAGAATTTGCTTCTGCAGCTTTTCTTATCAAACTGTCATATTCAAAATTACTCCAACCCGTTTGATTATTGCCCCCTCCTGAAAGCATCATATCCAAAAAAGAATTAGGATCGGGATAATCGCCTATCCAACCCGCTCTAGATATAAAAAAATCTAAGTTTTTTTGCCTTTCTAGGTATGTCTTCCAATCTACATTAACTAGTTCTACTTCTATCCCAAGATTTTCTTTCCACATTGCTTGAATTGCTTCTGCTATTTTTTGATGACTTTCGCTAGTGTTGTAAAGTATCTCTATTTTGGGAAATTCTTTTTCTTCTGAGAACCCAGCGTCTCTAAGTAATTCTTTCGCTTTAGTAGGATTAAATTTTATTTTTGTTGAAGGATAAAAATTAACAGGGTCAGGAGGAGTAAAGGAAAAAGCAGGAATTTGCTCTCCTCTTGAAACCGTCTCAACAATTTCTTTTCTATTAATTGCATAAGAAAGTGCTTGCCGTATCCTTTTGTCTTGTAATTCTTTCTTGGTAACATTAATACGATAATAGTAAGTGCCGTAATAAGGTTCTATTCTAATCTCGTTAGGATGACTTTCTTTGTAAGATTGAATTTTGGTAACCTTGATGGTATTTAAATAATGTAATTGGCCAGAACGGTATCTTAAATCTTCAGAAGTTTCATTATCACTTGCAAAAAATCTTATCTCCTTGATACTCGCAGTTTCTTTATCCCAATAATGAGGGTTTTTCTTTACAATAATTACATCATTTAATTTCCATTCTTCTAAAACATATGGACCATTACCTACGAAATTTCCAGGTCTTGTCCAAGCAGTTCCTCTTGAATCAATTTTTCCAAATCTTTCAATGGTGGTTTTATGAACTGGCCAGGTTGAGTAATGAACTAACAATGAAAGAAAATAAGGAGTAGAATTTTTTAGATTAACTTTTAAAGTATGCTCGTTAAGAGCTTTTACACCAACTTTAGAAAAATCTTTAATCTTTCCTTTATTAAAATCTTCAGCATTATCTAGGACAAATAGCATATAAGCGTATTGAGCAGCCGTAGTAGGCAGTAAAATTCTTTTCCAAGAATAAACAAAGTCTTCTGCTGTCACCTTGTCACCATTGCTCCATTTAGCTTCTTTATTTAAATAGAAAATATATTCCTTTCCATCATCAGAAATCTTCCACTTTTCTGCTACGCCAGGAAGGTAGCCTTTTCCTTCTGGATGAGAAACTACTAAACCCTCTAATAGAGAGAGTAAAATTTTATGTTCGGGAACTCCGGTCACAATATGAGGATCTAATCCCTGGGGCTCTGTTCCATTGCTAAGATATAAAATTTGATCTTGTATAGAGCTTGCTACAGGAGTTGACTGCTTGCTGCATGAAGAAAAAGAAATATTCAAAAATATAACTAATGTTGATACCTTGAAAATCTTAACTATAAATTTGCCTTTATAGGTCAATTTTTTACCTTTAATTATATAGATTCTGAGCAGACGTACCTTATTTTAAATACTTGTAGAACTACCAGTAAGTAAAATATTATTTTCACAATTGTGTATTTTTTAATTAAGTCTTTTTACTCTGTATCTTTTATTCAGGCCTTCAATAGTCACATTGAAAGAACCTAATGCTCCTTTCTTTATGGATACCTTTTTACCTTTAGAAAATAAACCTTTCCTTGTCGGTTCCAACAACTTCCATTTTTGGCCATTGCTTAACTCAATTATATATTTATTAGCTGCATAACGAGAAGTTTTTGTGATGGCGGAGCTTAATTTATTTGGAATAATTATCTTTTGTTGTATGGCAATGGTTTTTTCAAGATCTTTACCTCTTTTTCCAAAAAGATCATTTTCAATTTTATTTGGTATTACTTTACGCTGAGTATCTTCTTCTACGGGTATTATTGCATCTTGTGAAAGAAGGATATCTCTCTGAAGAGCAGCATCATAACAACTTAATCTTTTTTCAGATATTGTAATGCTCATACAATTTAAAATTGCATTCAATGTTTCTTTCTCTTTAGAATCCAAGGGCTCGGTAGCTACACCTAAAGGTAACAATAGAGTGGATAATATTATGGTATTTAAGTATCTATTCATTAATTTATCTTAATATACAGATTAGCCAGGGTTAATAAAATAGTTATTTTTCAAGCTTAGTCAAAAAAAAGGGGTCTCGAAGACCCCTTTTTTCCTTGAACAAAAGACTTAGAACCTCTGTTCTAACTTAAATGTGACAGTTCTTCCATAAATGTCATATAAATATGTATTCCACTCATAACTACTGTCAATTACAGGGTCTTCATCTTCTAAGTTTTTAACACCTAATGTTATTGTAGTATCTGTCGGAGCAGTCCAAGAAACTTGAATATTATGTAACATATGAGAATCTAAGTTACCCGAAGCACTACTAGATAATGTTGCTACATCAAAGCTTGAGCTTTCATACATACTATCAATATATTCCATTTGATAATAAGCATTGAAGTCACCCATGCTCCAAGCTAGAGTAAAGATTCCTCTCATTTCAGGTAGTCCATTTCGACCTTCAAAGTTAACCATAGGACCTCCTATGAATTCTTCTGCAATATACTCATCAACAATTGTTACATCTAACATTGGGCTGAAAGTACCAAAATTTGAAGTTTCATAAGTATAGTCTAAATGGAGATCAATTCCTGATATCTCAAATCCACCGGCATTTGCCATAGGTGAATAAGCTTCTTTAAGTGAGCCCAAGCAAGGTACTAGTGCAGCCCCGCCATATTGACACATACCAGAACCATCATCTACCGCACTGCTACCTGGAACATAAGGATTTCTATCAAGTCTAGCTAGAGGATTAACGGAAGTAATGTTATCGAGAACTCCGGCCCACTCAGCCAAAAATAAGTCGCCTACTGTTATAAGTATTTCTTGGTTTTCAAGAGTCAACTCATAAACATCAAAAACTAAATTTAGATCGTCTGTTATATTCCAAACTACACCAAAGTTAAAATACTCACCAGTTTCAGGTCCAAGATCAGGATTAGCTAACCTCCAAACCTTTTGTTGCATTGATCTTCTCAGTCTTCCTTCAGGTATTCCAGCGTTGGCATACATAACTCTATCGATGCCTGAATCCGCTGAGAAAGAAGTAGACATTTCTAATGCATCAAGTGTAGGAGCAATAAAACTCTCAGAGTAAGAAGCCCTTACTATAAGATTATCAAGTGCGTTCCATTTAACCGAAAACTTCGAGTTATCAGCACGCCCAAAATCACTGTAGTCATCAGAACGATGTGCGAGGTTCAATTCTATAGTATCTGTTACAGGTAGACGTAACTCAGCAAAAATAGCATCAATTTCTCGATAACCGCCTGAAGAACTACCAGCACTTCCCATTACATTTCCCGATTCCCTTTGTGCATCAACAAGTACTCTATAATTAGTATCAAAGTATTCATAGCCAACTACCCAATCCAAAGGTCCCGCAACTGGAAAATAGGTTTCAATATCTCCGACTAGTGAAAAGCCATAATGTTTCATAGTCATGTCGTCTTCACTAACTTCAGTATAACGAAGTTGACCGGCCTGAGTATCGCTCATATTCGCAAACTCAAAAGTACCATCTTCAGCAAGCTTGGAAGCAATAGATTTCAACGTGTAGTTGTAACCCATATGACCATAATCTGCTCTAGAATGATGTAAGAAAACGCTGTAATCAGCAAATCCTGCGTCGCCAGTAAAATCTAGAAGGAAGTCTGTAAAGTAATCTGTGTTTTGACCTAGTCGAGGTCCTACACTTCTCATACGATAATAAATATCCACAGCATCCCAGTCATCAGCTCCAGCTGCACCTTGCACATCAGCAGAAGTCCAACCAGCACCCTCTTTTAATTGTGCTTCTGTGTAAGGACATCCTCCCCACTTAGTACATTTAACCCCAAAATAACCTGCTACTGGAGCAAAACGGCCAAAACTATTAACTTTAGTTACCATTCCTCTTGCGTTTACCTGATGATCATCACTAATATCATAGTTGTAGTTAACAAATAAAGTATCTCTACCTGCAGAAGCATCTTCTGCCATAATTTGGTTATAAGGATAGAGTACAACTCCGCCTCCGCCGTAGTCGAAAGTTTTGCCACCGGCCAGGAAGTCACTTTGACCAACGCAAGCAGGTATAGCTTCATAACCAAAACCTGGGCTTGCATATGACCACATATTACAAGAATAAAAACTTGCATTTAGAGTATCGAAGAAACTAGTTGCACTAGAAGCATCTTTGCCATCAACAAAATTACGTTGTGACCACCAACGATCAGCCATATAAACTATGTCTCTTTCATCATGTTCAAAGGAAATAACAACATTACCTAGATCAGAACTTAGTCCAGCTGTAAAACCATAAGCTTCTTGCTCTCCGCCTTCTCTTTTAGGATCTCCTTTAAAGATATAAGCTTCAGCTCCTTCAAAGTCTTTCTTCATGATTACATTGACAACACCTGCTAATGCATCTGAACCATATAAAGCAGAACCACCGTCAGTCAAAATTTCCACCCTTTCAACAGCAGAGAAAGGAATGCTGTTTAGATTAGCAGCAACACCTCCATAACTCGGAGATCCTGGCATTCTTTTCCCGTCCAACAACACTAAAGTTCTTCCAGCGCCAGCACCTCTCAAGCTAATAGTAGCCTGACTTTGTGACGTATAACCAGATGAAGGTTGAAAAGAACCAAAACTATTCACATTTGATTGCCTTAGAACTTCAGCCAGTGACATTTCACCTGAAGCCCTAATATCTTCTGCCGTGATTTCGATAACCGGGTTTGCCCCATCAATCTCTGCTCTTGCAATACGTGATCCCGTTACAATTACCTCTTCTATTTCATCTACCACCTCATCATCTTCAGCTCCAAAAGAGATGCTTGAGAGAGATAAAACAAGAGAAAAGGTTAAAAATGAACGTAAAGAAAATACTCTAAAATTACTCATTTAGTTTCCCCATATTTATAATAGTGGGGAATATTAATAAATTTTATGCTTATTTACTAGTATTTTGTAAGAGTTTTAAAAAAAACTAAGTTTGCCTAGCTTTCAAACACTAAATTTAGGGTAATTTTTTGTCTAGAGTTATTTATTTAATTGTTTGCTTTTTGTTAATATTATTAAAAAGGTTAAAAAACCCTATTTATCATTCCCTCTAAAAGGAAGGGGTTTTTTAACAATAGGGATAACTTCCTTTTTTCTTATTTTTTATTAAACTAAGGGAATATATAATTCTATAAATATAAAAGGGATATTATGCATAAACTTAGGATTGTCCTTTTCGCTCTAACTCTAATTTTTAACCTTAACATTCAAAGCAAAGAGGTCCCTGTAGAAGACTTTTTTAAGAAAAATAATTTTAGTTCTGTAACTATTTCTCCATCAGGTAAGTATCTGGCTACAAAAATAGAACTTGAAAAAACATCTGGAGTTGTCATAACTGAGAGAAAAACTAATACAATTACCCATACGCACTATTTTGGTGAAGATAGCTATGTAGGAAAGTACTACTGGCTAAATGATGAAAGAATTGGGTTTTCATTACTAAAGAAAAATGCTGCATATGCTAGACCTTGGCTTATGGGTCAGTTTGAAGTTATCAATGCAGACGGAACACAAAGAAAAATGATAATTGGTAGTGAAGATGTGCGAAGAACTTCCAAAGTCATAGTCAATGATATTGGGAGAACAGGTTTTACTTTTGTAGACCTTCTGAAGGACGATAAAAACCATATCCTTGTTGCTTTATATTCAAAAGTTTATCCTACCTTATACCGGATAAATATTTACACAGGGAAAAAAGACAAGATTGCAACTAATCCTGCTAGATATGGAACTTTTATTTTGGACTCAAATAAAGAATTCAGGTTAGCAATAGGAGAAAATAACAAAAATGAAAAAACTGTTTTTTATCGTGACAACTTGAAAGATGAATGGGAGTCTCATGGAGTTTATGGATTTGGATCAGGGGGAATCATCCCCTTTGCGTTTAGTAAAAACGGTACTTTTCTCTATGCAAATTGTGATGTTGAATCACCAACAACAGGCATTTGCAAGTACTTTCCTAAAACAAGAAAAACAGAACTTATATACCGTCACAACAAGGTAGATAGTTATGGCAAAATAGATAAGAATGACTTGCTTTATATAGTTACAGCCGACGGTAAACCAAAAAGAAAATGGATAGATAAATCTCATATTCTAGTAAAAAAATTGAGAGCTTTAGAAAGGGTATTTCCAAATCACATGGTTAACATAGAGTCCGCAACTTGGGATTATTCAGAACTAATTATAGATGTTTGGAGCGATACAGACATAGGGGGTTTATATTCCCTCAAAACTAAAAATAATGAACTTACAGACATGGGATTATCGCGAAAAGACTGGCTAGACCCTTTAGACATGGCATCAATGGAACCCATAACCTATACAGCAAGAGATGGCTTAGAAATAAGTGGTTATCTAACTCGTCCTTCAGTCAATAAAGAAAATTTACCTTTAGTGCTGTTAGTGCATGGAGGTCCACATGGTGTAAGAGACCATTGGGGGTTCGATTCAGAAGTCCAACATCTAGCTAACAGAGGTTTCGCTATCCTTCAAGTGAATTACAGAGGTTCGGGTGGTTACGGTCGAGAATTCATAACCAGTGGCTTTAACCATTGGGGAGATCTTATGCAAGATGACCTTACAGATGCCGTTAATTGGGCCGTTGACCAAGGAATAGCGGATAAAGAAAGGCTCTGTATTTACGGAGCTAGCTACGGTGGTTACGCTGCAATGATGTCAGCAGCAAGAGAACCAGATTTGTATAAATGTGCAGTGGGTTATGTTGGTGTTTATGATATTAATTCTTTCACAACTGTGGGTAATATACCTGGGAACAGATCTGGAGCTGCTTATTTGAGTAAAGTTATACCTTCAGACCCAGATATAAGGAAATCCTTCTCTCCTTCTGAGCAAGCAAGTAAAATAAAAGCTGCAGTTTTTCTTATACATGGGAAAAAAGATGAGCAAGCTCATTTTCAAAATTATGAAATTCTTACTAAGAAGTTTGACAAAATAGGAAAACCGTATAAATCACTTGTTAAATATGATGAAGAGCATGGTTTTTATAAAACTAAAAATAAAATCGAGCTTGCTAACGAACTTGAAGCTTTCTTTAACCAACACATAGGAATGTGATAATAATGATATGTTAAAAAATAAGAATATATTGATAGTGGGAGTGGCTAATAAGCATTCAATTGCTTCGGGTATAGCTGAATCAATGTACAAGCAAGGTGCTAATCTAGCCTTTACTTATCAAAATGACCGGTTGAAAGGAAATGTGGTTAAGCTTGCCCAAGAATGGGGTTCAAACGTATGCCTGCCCTGTGACGTAGCAAGCGACAAAGAAATAAAGAATACCTTTAACGAACTATCATTACGCTGGGATGGTCTTGATTGCATAGTCCATGCTGTTGGCTTTGCTCCTAGAGAAGAATTAGATGGTGACTTCTTAGATGTTTCTTCTAGAGAGGGTTTTAAAATAGCGCAAGATATAAGTGCTTATAGTTTTGTAGCAGTTGCACAAGCTGGAAAAGAAATGTTAAAAAAAAGAGAAGGCTCCCTTATTACTTTAACTTACTTTGGATCCCAGAAAACTTTACCAAACTATAATGTTATGGGACTTGCTAAAGCTAGCCTAGAAGCTAGCGTAAGATATTTAGCTGCCTCTATGGGTAACGAAAATATTAGAGTAAATGCTATTTCAGCTGGTCCAATAAAGACTCTAGCTTCTTCTGGAGTGAAAAATTTTAGAAAAATGCTTTCTTACAATGCAAAAAGAACTCCTTTACAAAGAAATGTGACTATTCAGGAGGTTGGAAACGCAGCTACTTTTCTAGCTTCGAAATTAGCCAGTGGTATAACAGGAGAAATTTTATATGTAGATGCGGGGTTCAATATAACCGCTATGAGTTTACATGAAGATGATTGATCAAGAGCTACTCAGATTTTTTTTAACTATGTTTGCATTTTCTTTTAAGGAATCCTGAAGACTAGACAATTCAGATAGCTTTCTTTCTTCAAGAAGAAAATCTCTAAAAGAACTTATTTCAGTTTCTAAAAGATCATTCTTTTCTGTATTTATTTTAGTAAATTTCAATAAAACCTTATCTCCATTAGACAAATCAGAAGCAGCAACCTTACCTTGACTACTTCTAGGTAAATCAAAAAGATCTTGTAATGTGGGCCTGGCTAAGAGCGAAGAGTTTCTGGTAACTCCTTTATATGAGTCTGATTCAAAATTACCTTCCTTAGCTAACTGAACAAGCGTTTCCCCTGCCTCTAACCTTGCCATAAATTCTGCAGCTTTTTTATTTAATCTTTCTTTTGATTGTATATTCACTAAACTTGTTTTAACGAGCTCTGCTACTTCTTCAAAAGGTTTTATCTCTTTATCGATAAATTCATCGACCTGAAAAATTACTGCTAGATTGTCAGAAAGTTCAACGACCTCACTTAAAGCACCGAGCTGAAGATCCTGATCATTAAAAATCTTTTCGAGTAACTTAGGGTTATTGATAGGTTCCTCAAACCCATTAATCTCACTTATGCCGGTCTCGCTTATTTGTTTGTTTAATGTTTCTCCAATAATCTCCAAACTATCTATAGAAAAAACTAAATCAGATGCTCTTTCTAGCAAATCGGTAAATTCCAAAGAAATGAAATTTTCTACTAAATCTTCTTTTAGCCTATCCTTAATGTCACTAAAATTTTCTGGAATTGGAACCTGAAGATTAGTAAGTTTCAATAGATGCACGCTTCCTTCTAATTCTACAGGCATACTGACTTCATTGACTGCTAGTCCTTGTAAAGCTTTCTCAAATTCAGGTGGAAAATTACTTCCATCACTTACACCTAGATCTCCTCCGTTATTTCTTGTTCCTTCATCTTCTGAGAACTTCCTTACTAAGGCACTAAAGTCTTCTCCAAATATAATCCGTTGTCTTAGCTCTTCAATTAAAGATAAAGCCTCTTGCCTGTCGTTAGTTATTTGTATCATTAAATGAGAAGCTGTTCTCCTCACTGTAGTATCAAACTCTTCTACATAAGCTTGATATTCTTCTTTGAGTTCTTCTTCAGAAATAGAAAAATTTTCTCTTAACTCTTCCTTCGACAGCTCTACATACCTAATATTAGCTTTCTGACTATTCTGAAAAAGCATTCTATTATTTTCATAATATTCTCTAGATTGCTCTTTTGTGGGGTTAATGTCCTTTTTAAAATCTTCAATTTTTAACTTCAAGAAAGTTACATCCCTGGTTTGACTAGTCAACTCAAGTAGTTTGTTTATTTCTTTTTCAGTAATGAATGAACTTTGACCAAGACCTTTTTGCCAATGATCTAGTAATATATCTTCTTTAATTCTTTGAAGATATTTATTAGGTATATGTCCTAAGCTACGAACTACTGATTCAAATCTTTGCTTACTGAAATTTCCTTCCAACAAGAAATTTTCATCCTTTGCAATTTGAAGATAAGCTAGTTTATCTGAAATCTCGATTCCTGAACTCTCCAAATAATCTAAAACCAGAGCCCTCCTTATTATAGATTCCAAAGATAATTCCCTGATGAGATCTTCTTCAATTTCAAAGTCTTGTTCTTCAAATCTCTTATTTAAAAAATACTTCTGATTTCTGATTTCAAAATCAAGATCGTAAATATCTAGTATTGTTTCATTTACTGAAGCAACTTTATTAACTTCGCTTGAAGAGAATACAGTTCCCCAACCAAAAAATAATGAAAAGGTTACTATGATAGAACCAACAATAAACTTGGAAAGAGTTCCAGTTAAACCCTTCCTAATATCCTTTATTCCTGCCATTGAAAAGAAATATCTAAACCAAAAAAAGCGCGCCGTTCGGAGGCGCGCTCTTTAAGTTTATATGAAGCTTAAAGGCTCTCTTTTAAAGCTTTTCCAGCTTTAAAACCAACAGACTTTGAAGCGCCTATATGTATTGATTCACCAGTTTGAGGATTTCGTCCCATTCTTGCTGCTCTATGACGAACATTAAAAGTTCCGAAACCTACTAAAGAAACACTATCACCTCCTGAAAGGCTTCCTGAAATAGCACTTATAGTAGCATCAACTGCTCTTCCAGCTTCCGCTTTAGACATGTCAGCACTTGAAGCTACTGAATCTATTAATTGGGCTTTATTCACATTTATCTCCTGAATCTAGTTAAGCTTAACTTGCATAAAACAAGCGAGTCCGTACGATTAAAACCCCTTCAATATAGCTTGTCAAGAAAGAATTCTTTAAATTAATGCGTACCTATGGTCTTTTTTGTTCTCTTACGTTTAGTTTTTTGAACTTCATTAGCAACTTCTTGTTCCTCTTCCCAAGGTTCTGGTTGTCTAGTTAGAACCAAATTAAGAACTTCATCAATCCACTTAACAGGTGTTATTATTAACTCTTCTTTTATGTTATCTGGTATCTCTTTTAAATCTCTAACATTACCATGAGGAATTAATACTGTTTTGATACCACCTCTTCTTGCAGCAAGGAGCTTTTCTTTTAATCCACCTATCTTAAGCACCTCTCCTCTCAAGGTAATTTCTCCTGTCATGGCCACATCAGACCTTACAGGTATCTTAGATAAAACTGAGGCAACAGCTGTACACATGGTTATACCTGCACTAGGTCCATCTTTGGGTGTAGCACCTTCTGGAACGTGTATGTGAATATCATGGTCTTCGTAGAAAGCAGGATTGATACCTAAAGATTCGGATCTTGATCTTATGACTGATAAGGCTGCTTGAATAGACTCCTGCATCACATCTCCTAGAGAACCCGTCTTAATTATCTTACCCTTTCCTACAAAACAAGCAGCTTCGATAGTCAACAATTCTCCTCCTACTTGAGTCCAAGCAAGTCCAGTTACTTGACCTATACGATCTTTCTCTTCCGCCTCTCCAAAGTCAAATTTTCTTACTCCGCAATATTCCTCTAAAAGGTTAGATTTCAATTTCAGTTTTCTTGGTGATTTCTTCTCGCTATTTTTCTTAACAAGCTTTCTGCATACTTTTGATATATCTCTTTCTAAAGCTCTCACACCCGCTTCCCTAGTGTAATACCTTATTAGGTCCTTTATAGTATTTTGACTAAACTCTATTTCACCTTTCTTTAATCCATTGTTAAGCATTTGTTTTGGGATAAGATATTTCTCAGCTATATTTATCTTTTCATCCTCTGTATAACCTGGGAGTCTTATAATCTCCATACGATCTAATAAAGCTGGTGGAATATTCATGCTGTTAGCTGTACATACAAACATAATATCTGATAAGTCATAGTCCACTTCCAGGTAATGGTCATTAAAAGTATGATTCTGTTCTGGGTCTAATACTTCTAATAAAGCTGAAGCAGGATCTCCCCTAAAATCCATCCCCATCTTATCAACCTCATCTAGAAGAAAAAGGGGATTCTTAACTCCCGACTTAGATAATTTTTGTAAAATCCTTCCTGGCATAGAGCCTATATAAGTCCTCCTATGTCCTCTGATTTCTGCTTCATCTCTTACCCCTCCAAGAGACATTCTTATAAACTCCCTACTAGTAGCCCTAGCTATTGACTCTCCTAAAGAGGTCTTGCCGACACCAGGAGGACCTACTAAACAAAGAACAGGACCTTTTAGTTTCTTTACTCTTTTTTGAACTGCTAAATACTCTAATATTCTTTCTTTAACTTCCTCTAAACCATAATGATCTTTATCTAATACTTTAGAAGCTTTTGTAAGATTTTTTTGTATTCTGCTTTTTTTCTTCCAAGGTATATTCAACATCCAGTCTATATAACCTCTTACAACTGAGGCTTCAGCTGACATTGGTGACATCATTTTGTACTTTTGGAGTTCACTTAAGGCTTTCTTTTCTGCTTCCTTTGACATTCCTGATTCAAGTATCTGTCTTTCAAGTATTTCTGCCTCTTCTGAATCATCTAGCTCCCCTAATTCTTTTTTTAGGGCTTTCATTTGTTCATTCAAATAATACTCTTTCTGGCTTTTTTCCATTTGCTTCTTAACTCTACCTCTGATCCTTTTCTCGACTTTCGTTAAATCAAGTTGGTCTTCAAGAAGAGATGAGATTTTTAAAGATCTCTTTTCCAAAGAGCTTATTTCTAGAATTTCTTGTTTGTCTAATACCTCTATAGGTAAATGTCCAACCAAAGTATCAGTTAACCTTGAGAGGCTATCAATCGAATTGACAGAATTTAATACTTCTGGGGAGGCTTTCTTCGTAATTCTCACAAACTCTTGGAATCTTTTTTTAAGATTTTTAAGAAAATCTTTTGATTTTGAGTTTTCGATTTCATCTTCCTCCATTATCGTTACATCCGATGCTAGATAATCTTTAAAGTCTTTCACCTGATCTAGTCGTGCTCTATTATTTCCTTCAACCAAAACTTTTACAGTTCCATCAGGAAGTTTGATTAATTGAAGAATAGAAGAAACAGTACCGACTTCAAAAATATCTTTTCCTGTTTCATCGGGGTCTTCTAAATCTGCATCCTTCTGGGTTACTAACATTATTTGTTTGTCTGCTGCCATAGCTGCTTGTAAAGCAGTCATAGACTTCTCTCTGCCAACAAAAAGTGGGGTAACCACTGAAGGAAATATAACTACATCTCTAAGGGGAAGTAGAGGTATATTTTTTATCTTTTTTGCCATTTTTCTTTTTTCTTATTCTTAATCAATTACTTATATAAATTGGGGTAAGAAGTAAAAAAACAAGAGAAATTTTAACCGCTTTTAGTATTTTTAGGTTTTTCATAAACCATCAATGGATCTGATTCCCCTCTTACAACGGCTCCGTCTACTGCTACTTTACTAAGCCCTGGTTCAGAAGGAATTTGATACATGGTTTCCATTAGAGTTTTTTCAATTATTGACCTTAACCCTCTAGCACCAGTCTTTCTTTCAATTGCCTTTTTTGCTATTTCAATAAGTGCATCTTCTCTTATATCTAATTCGATTCCTTCCATTTCAAAGAGTAATTTAAACTGTTTAGCTAAAGCATTTTTTGGTTCTGTTAAAATTTTCACTAGTGCCGACTCATTAAGTTGTTCAAGAGTAGAAGTAATAGGCAGTCTTCCAACAAACTCGGGAATTAATCCATACTTCACTAGATCTTCGGGTTGGACTTGGCTAATAAGCTCATCATTCTTACTAGCCTCGTTTATAGACGAAACATTTGCTCCAAAACCTATTCCGGTCTCATCACACCTCTGCCTAATTATACTTTCTAGCCCTGAGAATGCCCCCCCGCATATAAATAATATATTAGAAGTATCTACTTGAATAAATTCTTGTTGGGGGTGTTTTCTTCCACCTTGTGGAGGTACTGAGGCTAAAGTGCCTTCAATTAATTTTAATAATGCTTGTTGGACTCCTTCACCGGAAACATCTCTGGTTATTGATGGATTGTCTGATTTTCTCGAAATTTTATCAATTTCGTCAATATAAACTATTCCTAGTTGTGCTTTCTCAACATCATAATCACATTTCTGCAGCAGTTTTTGAATAATATTCTCTACATCTTCTCCAACATATCCGGCTTCAGTTAGGGTCGTAGCATCAGCAATAGCAAAAGGAACGTCTAATATCCTTGCTAAGGTTTGGGCAAGGAGAGTTTTTCCACACCCGGTAGGCCCAAGAAGAAGAATATTACTCTTGGTTAATTCAACTTCTTTTGAATCTTTTGATTGAGATTTATTACCTTCTTTTAATCGCTTGTAATGGTTGTAGACTGCTACAGAGAGATTCTTTTTAGCTTCTTCTTGACCTATTACATAATCATCTAGATTAGCCTTAATTTCTTTAGGAACTGGGAACTTCTCTTCTGCTTCTGTTTCTGTTTCTGAAGATTCATTTATTTCTTCTCTTATTATGTCATTGCATAAGTCAATGCATTCATTACAAATATAGACTGAAGGACCGGCAATTAGTTTTCTAACTTCATTCTGATTTTTCCCACAAAAGGAACAAAAGAGAAGCTTATCTCCTTCTCCAGAATTTGTATTGTCTTTGTCTGCCATCTATTTTAAGTCCTTTCATTCATTACGCTGTCTATTAGCCCATATTTTACAGCTTCTTCTGGTGCCATGAAATTATCTCTATCGGTATCTTTTGCAATCTTTTCTTGTTTTTGTCCGGTGTGTTTTGAAAGTATTAGATTTAGCTTCTCTTTTATAGATAGAATCTCTTCTGCATGGATTTCTATATCACTTGCCTGTCCTTGAAACCCCCCCATGACCTGATGTAAGAGAACTCTTGAATTAGGAAGTGCATGGCGTTTACCCTTACACCCTCCAGCCAGTAACACTGCACCCATACTTGCTGCTTGTCCAATACACAAAGTACTTACATCTGGTTTAATAAACTGCATAGTGTCGTAAATAGATAAACCGGAAGTTACTGAACCCCCTGGTGAGTTGATATATAGGGCAATATCCTTGTTAGGGTTTTCTGCTTCTAAATATAGCATCTGAGCCACAACTAAATTTGCAGAAATATCTTCAACAGGGCCTGTTAAAAAGATGATTCTCTCCTTTAAAAGCCTTGAATAAATGTCAAAAGCCCTTTCCCCTCTTGGGGTTTGCTCCACAACCATAGGCACAAGCTGGTTGATTAATTCTTCATTTCTTTTATTTTTCATATATACCTTATCTAGTATTTTGGGTTTATAAGACAAAATTCAAGTAGTTTAGTTTCCTGTTACGCATTCTTCATATGTCATTTGCTCTTCTACTCCAGAAGATTCTTCCAGTATTATATCTACAACTTGCTCTTCTAAAGAAATAGCTTCTATATTTTTTAGTTGTTCATCATTGGAGTAAAACCAGTTGATAACTTGTTGAGGCTCTTTATACATCGATGCTCTTTGTTCAATAAGTTCTTTAACTCTATCTTGATCAGGTTTCAAGCTTTTATCTTCAATGACCTGATTTAAAATTACTCCTATTCTTACTCTTTTCTCAGCTTCTTCTTGTAGTGAATCTATTGGAAAATCTCCATCTTCAAAATCCTTTAGTTCAATGCCTAGGCGTTTTGCAGAGTTCTGTTTTAAGCTTTCTAATTCTGCTTCTATCATTACTTTAGGAATGTTAAAAGAATTGCTTTCTACAAGCGCATCAAAAAGATTTTGTTTGTTTTTATTAATTAACAGATTTTCTAAATCATCTTCTAATTTTTGCTTTATTTGTTTTTTAAATTCTTCTTCATTCTCAGCAACAACACCTGCTTTATTAAAAAAATCTGAATTTATATCAGGTATTTTTGCTTTAAGCACTTCCTTAACTTCTATATCAAATTTAACTTTCTTAGAAGCAAGATCTTTCTTGAAATAATCTTCAGGAAAAGCAAGATCTAGAGTTTTCTTCTCACCAGTTTTTAACCCCACCAAGCCTTCTTCAAAGCCTTTGATCATTGATTTAGATCCAATCTCTATTACAGCAGCTTCAGCTTTGCTTCCTTCAAATTCCTCCCCATCTATAGTTCCAATAAAATCAATCTTGACCCTATCTCCTTGTACTGAAGAGTCCTCGGAGATATCCCAATCAGAAAGTCTTTTCTGAAGATTCAGAATAGTCTTTTCTAGATCACTATCTCCAATAGAACTCGTAATTTTCTTGTAGGAAAGTTTTCTAAGGTTTTTTACTTTTAATTCGGGATAGGTAGAAAAGGTAGCCTTAAATTTAACATCTTTGCCCTCTTCTATTTTCTGAGGAACTAAGTTGGGTCTTCCAACAGGCTTAAGTCCTTTCTCTTTTACCTTGGTATAAAAAAAAGAGATAGCTGAATCGTAAATTACATCCTGCCTTATTTCAGGACCATAAAACTTTGTTACAACATTAATGGGAGCTTTTCCTTTTCTAAAACCTTTAATCTTTACAGTCTTTTGTGTGGAAGAAATTTTTGAAGCGACCTTGTTCTCAATTTCTTCTGATGGAATAGTAATATCTAAAGAGGTTTCATTTGAATCTTTGTTTCCTATCGAGAATTTCATTATTTTCCTTATTGGGGTGGGCGATGGGGATCGAACCCACGACCACTGGCGCCACAAGCCAGAGCTCTACCAACTGAGCTACGCCCACCAATATAACAATTCTAACACCTATAGGCTAAGTAAATTATTAAGCATTAGATAGAACTTAAAGTATTGCAAATTCTTTGATGTCCATATCGACTAATGATTCTTGAGTTAAGACATCATCAACTTCTGCTAATTCAGGTCCTTCCCAGCATAAGGACAAAAGTTGGCTTAAGTCATCCAAGTCTGCCTGGAAAAAAGTTCAACAGAACCATCAGAGGAATTTCTAACCCACCCCTTAACCTTAATTTTCTCAGCGCTTTTTTTGATCCAATTTCTATATCCTACTCCTTGAACTTGACCATAAACGCTTACATGAATTGCATTCATAACCTTTGGTAAATTAATTCTTCAGAAAAATATTATCTTATGAAGGTATCAAAATAAAATTTTTTTTTAAATTATTTAATCCTATGAAAGTGGCCTCCTCGGCAGGACTCGAACCTGCGACCCACTGCTTAGAAGGCAGTTGCTCTAATCCAACTGAGCTACGAGGAGATTATTGAATTATATAATAACCCACGATCTATTTAATTCTAATTTAGATTTTGGAAAGATATAAATTAGAATAGATAGATGTCTTATAAAGGTTCAGTAGGGTTAGTAACTGGTGCGTCAAGCGGTATGGGAAAAATCATAGCTGAGAGAATGTCAAAACTTGGCATGCAAGTAGCGGCTATAGATTTGAATGAAAAAGGTTTAAAAGAACTTTCTAGAAAACACAACAATATCTTTCCTTGCAGCTGTGATGTAAGTTCTTATGAAAGCCTTTCTCAAGTAATTTTAGAAATAGAAAAAAATTTAGGTCAAATAGAATGTGTGGTGCATGCAGCAGCTGTTATGCCAGCAGAACCCATTCTTGACTCTAAACCTGATGACACTATGAAGTTAATGCAAATAAATTATGGAGGAACAGTAAATATAGCTCACTCAATAGTTCCGAAAATGGTTAAAAACAACTCCGGTCAAATAGTTTTCTTTGGATCTATAGCAGGTCAGGTTTTAAACACAGGCTTAGGAACCTACTCAGCTACAAAAAGTGCGGTTAATACCTATGTTGAAATTTTACAGCATGAATTAAAGGATTCTGATATCCATATAATGTTAGTTGAACCTAATGCAGTTAACACGCCTTTAATTGATCAGGCTATTGGCGACCGTGGACCAAAGAATATAAAAGAGTCTAAAGAAACTGGAAGACTAGCAAATCCCGAGGATATAGTTGATGCAATAGAAAAAGGTCTAAAAAAGAAAAAAGATATTTTATTCCCTAATTCAGAAGCTAAAATTCTTAGTCTCGCAAGAAGATTTTTTCCAAATGTGCTTTGGTCAATAATAGAAAAATCTAACAAATAGATAATAAAAACAGAATTTTGTGACCTCTCAAGTTTAGAGCCTTAAATATAAGATCTTAAAAAGTCACTAAAGACCTTAAACTTAACTTAATTAAAGAGAGCGATTAGCTAAATATGGTATTGGATCTATGGCTGTTTTATTTCCTAGCATAATATCTGAAAGCAAAGAAGCAGAACCCATTGCTTTTGTCCATCCTAAGTGACCCTGACCAACATTAACAAATAAACCTTTAATTCTAGTCTCACCTATATAAGGCAATCCATCATAACTCATGGGCCTAAAACCACACCAGACTTCTCCTTCTGCTAAATTAAGTTGAGAATAAAGTTTAGGATAGACCGAAAGTAACATTTTATTTAAATAATCTACTCTAACGCCAGAGATATCATCATCTAATCCTGTAAATTCTGCTACCCCAGTAACTCTAATTCTCTTTCCTAGAGGAGTGATAGCTGTATGTGTACTTTCATCAAGTATAGCCATCTTTGGGCTATTCTTTAATCCTGCAGACTGATGTGTTAAAGAATAACCTTTGGCAGGTCTAACAGGTAAATTTAATTTGAGTTGCTTTAATATTTCTCTTGACCAGCTACCCGCTGCTACTACTATAGCTTTAGCTCGTATTTCTACACGGTCAGTTAACAGTCCATTAATAGAATTCTTGTTGACCAGTATTTTTTTTATATCAGTATTAACATGAATTCTTCCGCCTTGATTTCTAATTAGGTTCTCCAGTTCTTTACAAAACTTATAAGCATCTCCAATTTCATCATCTGGATACAATATTCCTCCCGCTAGCTGATCAGAGATGTACTCTAAAGCTGGCTCTACTTCAACAACACCCTTTTGATCAAGAATTTTCATGTCTATAGTGCGGTCAGAATACTTTTTTGTTATTTCAATTGATTTATCTAAACTAGATTTATCTCTAAAAATCTTCATTGTTCCATTTTGAGCATCGTCATATTGCAATCCATTTTTTAATCTGGCTTCTTTGGTTATTTTCTTACTGTATTTAGCAAGCTGGTAAGAGTTTTGACTATTTCTTAAGAATCTAGAGTTAGAAGAATTTCTTAAGAATCTTAAACCCCAGAAAAACATTGAAGGTATATAGCGAAGGTTAATACGCATTGGTGAGTCTTTTCTTCCAATTCCTGAAAAAATTTGAACAATATCAGAAAAAGAATTCCACGGGGTTGCATGAGAAGGGGTAATCATTCCTGCATTTGCGAAACTTGCTTCTCTTGCTACATCTTCATTTCTTTCAAGTACGAGTACTTTTTCTCCTTTCTCTAAAAGACAATATGCAGTAGCCAGACCTTGAAGACCTCCTCCTATGATAACAGTGGTATCTTTATCCATATGGCAAAATTATAGTTAGTTAAGGAAACTTTTTCATATAGTTAAAACTATTTGAATCTTTTTTTGATGTACCTGGTCGGGGCAGCAGGATTTGAACCTGCGACCACCTGCTCCCAAAGCAGGTGCGCTACCAGACTGCGCTATGCCCCGAAGGTCTTGAATCTTAAGTATCCTTAAAGGAGTCGTCAAATAAAAGATTAGCTTTGTAGGTTGTATATTAAATGAGAGAATTACTAACTTAAAGAGGTTTAATTATGACTATTATCCTAGATGGGAAATCCTTAGCCCAATCTACAGAAGCAGAAATTACTAAAAGAGTTGAGTTAGTTAAGAATAAAACTGGAGTTACTCCAATCTTAGCAACTATTTTAGTTGGTGAAGACCCTGCTTCTGCAACTTATATCAAGATGAAAGGCAATGCTTGTGAAAGAGTTGGTATGGGTTCTCTGAAGCTAGAACTACCTGAAAAAACCACAACTGAAGACCTTCTGTCTGAAATATCTAAGCTAAATAAAAATCCAAATATTCACGGAATTTTGTTGCAGCACCCTGTTCCAAATCATATTGAAGAAAGGAAATGTTTTGATGCTATAGATTTAGCTAAGGATGTTGATGGGGTCACTTGTCTTGGCTTTGGAAGAATGTCTATGGGTGAAAGGGCTTATGGATCTTGCACTCCTGAAGGCATTATGAGATTGTTAAAACATCATAAGATTTCTATAGAAGGAAGACATGCTGTTGTAGTAGGCAGAAGTCCAATTCTAGGAAAGCCTATGGCACTGATGCTATTAAACGAAAATGCTACAGTTACTATTTGTCATTCAAAGACTAAAAACTTACATCAAATTATCCAACAAGCAGATTTAATAGTTGGCGCTGTGGGAATACCCCAATTTATCAAATCTAAATGGATCAAAGATAAGGCTGTGGTAATAGATGCTGGCTACCACCCAGAGAAATGCGGAGATATAGAATTGGAAGGTATAAAGGATAGAAGCGAAGCCTATACACCTGTTCCTGGGGGTGTAGGACCAATGACTATTAACACATTAATTCTTCAAACTTTAATAGCTAGTGAACATCTTCTAAAATAACTGATTAATTAAATAGATTCATGACCAACCATTTTGATGTCTTGATTGTAGGAGCTGGTATTTCAGGAATCGGCGCTGCTTACCATCTCCAAGAAAAATGCCCTGATAAAAGTTTCATCATCTTTGAATCGAGAGAAAGTTTTGGTGGGACTTGGGATTTATTTCAATACCCAGGCATTAGATCAGACTCAGACATGCACACTATGGGTTTTAGATTTAAACCATGGAAAAGCAAAAAATATATAGCAGATGGTCCATCAATAATAGAGTATCTTAAGGAAACTATTGAAGAAAATAATCTCCAAAACAAGATAAATTTTAATAGAAAAGTAAAGTCTGCTTTTTGGTCATCTCAATCTGCTCAATGGGAAATAGAAGTAGAAGATAATCTTACTGGGAAAATTGAACATTATACTTGCTGTTTTCTTCATCTTTGTGGAGGTTATTACAATTATTCTCAAGGATATATTCCTAACTTTAAAGGTAGTAAGGAATTTAAAGGAGAAATATTTCATCCCCAAGAATGGACAAAAGATATTGATTACAAGAATAAAGACGTAGTGGTAATTGGAAGTGGAGCAACTGCAGTAACAATGATTCCGGCTATGGCAAATGAAGTAAGACATATCACTATGTTACAAAGATCCCCAACTTATTATATGTCTCGTCCTGACATAGATTATATAAGTAACTTTTTAAAAAAATATTTACCTGAAGCTTTGGCCTATTTCTTAGTTAGATGGAAAAACATCCTTTTAGGTAGACTCTTTTTTGTTTTATTAAAGAGAAACCCACAAAAATATAAAGAAATGTTGATAAAAGGAGTCAAAGATATTTTAGGTGAAGATAGCTTTAATGAGAAAGACTTTACTCCAAGATATATGCCTTGGGATCAAAGGTTGTGTTTTGTTCCAAATGCTGATCTATTTGAATCAATAAAATCAGGTAAAGCGAGTGTCGTTACTGACACAATAAATAAATTTACTCAACAAGGAATACTATTGGATTCAGGAAAAGAACTTAAGGCAGATATTATTGTTACTGCTACTGGTCTGAATTTGCAACTTCTCAATGATATAAAAATTACCATAGATAATACTCCTTTAGATATATCAACTAAGATGTCTTTCAAAGGAAGAATGTTTAGTGATGTTCCTAACCTAACTGCAACATTTGGGTATACCACTGCTTCATGGACCTTGGGTGCAGATTTAACAAATGAATTTCTTTGTAGACTTATAAAATATATGGATCAAGAAGGCTTTAATATGGTTGTCCCAACCCCAGGAAAAGATATAAAACCAGAAGGAGACTATCTAGACCTTGACTCTGGTTATATTGAAAGAGTTAAACATACTCTTCCAAAACAAGGGAATAGATCTCCCTGGATAAATACGCAGAACTACTTACATGATATTGTAGAAGTAAGATTTGGCTCCATAAAGAATAAAGATTTAAAATTTGTTGTCTCTCAATAATCGTTTTCTATGGCCAATACTTTGCTTTTAAAAGTCTCTTATAAAGCTTACCTGTTGGGTGTCTAGGAAGTTCTTTTTCAAAATCAATGCTTTTTGGGCATTTCACGTGAGAGATCTTCTGTTTGCAATAAGCTATAAGTTCTGCCTCCACTTCAGGTCCTTCCTCATCAGGATTTTCTAATTGCACAACTGCTTTTACTTCTTCTCCCATCTCTTCATTAGGAACCCCAAAAACTGCAACATCTGCAACTTTGGAATGCATAATCAATACGTCCTCAGTTTCTTTAGGATAAATATTAACTCCTCCAGAAATAATCATATGAGCCTTCCTATCAGTTAAATAAAGATACCCCTCTTTGTCTAGGTAGCCTATATCCCCTAAAGTACTAAAACCCTGTTTGGAGAATGCTCCAGCAGTTTTTTTTGGGTCATTGTGATATTCAAAAGTAGTTGCAGTTTCTCCCCCAAAATACACACCTCCTTCTTCACCTGTAGGCAACTCTTTGCCTTCTTCGTCCAATATATATACTTCACCAAAAAGTGGTCTTCCAACTGTTCCTTTGTGTGCCAACCAATCTTCTGAATTAACTATAGTCATTCCATTAAATTCAGTACCTGCATAATACTCATTAAGAATAGGTCCCCACCAATTGATCATTCTTTCTTTAACTTCAACTGGACAAGGAGCTGCAGCATGAATTGCTACTCTATGAGAAGAAAGATCATACTTTTTTCTGATAAACTCTTCTAATTTTAGAAATCTAACAAACATAGTTGGTACCCACTGAGAATGTGTTACATGATGTTCTTCTATAGCCTTTAGAGCTAACTCAGGGTCAAATTTTTCCATGATTACGGAAGTTCCACCTCCTGCTAAAAAACCTGTATTAAACCCTAATGGAGCAGAATGATATAGAGGTGCTGGAGATAGATAAACACTTTCATCATCAGCATCATAGACATTTTGCACAACTCTACCTAAATAGTTTATATCTTCACTTTCTTGATCATAAGGTAAGGGGTTTAATTGAAGATCTCTTTTTATTCCTTTAGGCCTACCAGTTGTACCTGAAGAGTAAAGCATAGGCCCTCCCTGACATTCATCTTCTATGGCAGTTGAAGGCATGGACTTAATATTGCTTTCAAAAGACTTATATGAATCACTCTCGCCATCTAACATATACTTAGCAACTCCTTGTAAAGATTTTTCTAAACTTTTAGCTTTATCCTCTAAAAATTTAGATGTAATAAAAATCTTGGCTTCGCAATCCTTTACTATATATTCTACTTCATCTGGTTGAAGCCTCCAGCTTATAGCTGTATACCTCAAACCACTTCTCCATGCTGCAAAAACAATTGGAAAAAATAGAGAATGATTTTCCATCATGAAAGCAATCCCATCTCCTGGTACAACTCCTAAAGATCTAAAAAGATGAGCACATTGGTTTGAAATATTATCAAGTTCAGAGTGGGTTAGGGTCTTACCACTCCCCAGCATTATTATTGCTGGTTTGTCTGGGTATTTTTTTCCATTTATTCCGGGGTGCATATTAATTCCATTTTAAAATTTATAACTCTCTATTCACAATATTGCCATACAATAAGCCTATTAAAAAGAACAAGAAGCTTCAAAATAATGAAGAAGAATATGAAAAAAGGAAACTTGTCAGTTATTACTGCTTTTGGAGGAGTAAATGCTGCCGGAAGAAGTTCATCAAACTTAAATTATAAAAATATAATTTTCGAAGAACTAAATCAAAAGGATAAGCAAGAAGTGCTTCAAGATCTTGCGGTCTTACAAGGGAAAATAGAGCCAGTGAGTAGCGGATGGGAAACAAATTCAGGAGACTCAATCAATCTCAAAAACTACCTAAATGAGAACTCTGATTTAATAAGATCTCAAACTATGGTAAGAGCAATCAACAGAGAAGAATTTGATTCTGAAGGAATAATTGTGAATCAAATTCAGGCTAGTTCAGCAGGGATGCTACCAACAGGTTTTGATCCATCTAACTTATATCCTGCTAGGCAACATCCCAGAGCATTGCAATTAACTGTCTTCGGTATGGGTGATGCACTGGGGCAGTTAGGAATAGAGTGGTCTGAAGTTCAAAAAAGAATTAGCCCAGATGAAGTGTCTGTGTTTAGTGGAGCTGCAATAGGTCAAATGGATAAATATGGTTTTGGGGGACTTATGCAATCTAGGCTAAAAGGATCACGAGTAAGCTCAAAAAACCTGCCATTGGGACTAGTTGAAATGTCTGCAGATTTTATCAATGCTTATATATTGGGTAGCGTTGGAAGAACAGGACATTGCGTTGGTGCATGTGCAACTTTCCTTTACAACCTTCAATTAGGAAAAGAAGCTATAGAAAATGGCACTGCCAAAGTAGCTATAATTGGGGGAGCAGAAACTCCAATAACTCCTGAAATAATAGAAGGATTTTCTGCTATGAGTGCACTAGCTGATGATAAAAAACTTATTGAACTTCAAGCAAAACTTAATGAATCTATAGATAATGGTCCCAATCAAAGGTTAGCATGCAGACCTTTTGGAGAAAATGCAGGAATGGTTCTAGGAGAATCATCCCAGTTTATAATCTTAATGAGTGATCAGCTGGCTATTGAGATAGGTGCTGAAATATATGGCTCTGTTCCCTCTGTATTCTCACATTCTGACGGTTTTAAAAGTTCTATAAGTGGACCAGGTATTGGTAACTACATAACAATGGCTAAATGTGTCTTTAATGCATCAAAGATCCTAGGAACGGCCTCCCTAAGATCAAAAACCTTTGTCCATGCGCATGGAACAGGTACACCCGCTAACAGAACAACTGAATCACATATACTTAATGAAATTGCAAAAACTTATGGAATGAAGTCTTGGCCAATTTCAGCAATTAAATCATACCTGGGTCATAGCATGGCACCTGCTTCAGGAGACCAATTGATTACTTCTCTAGGAACTTGGATTAAAGGGGTAATTCCAGGAATACATTCTACAGATAGAGTTGCTAAAGATGTTCATAACAGTAATTTAGATATTTTAATTGAACACAAAAGTAAAGAACCAAACTTTTATGAAGGAGCTTTCTTGAATGCTAAAGGCTTTGGAGGGAATAATGCTTCTGCTTTAGTGCTCTCTCCAAAAAAAACAAAGGAAATCTTAAATGAAAAATACTCAAATTCAAAAATAAAATCTTACAACTCAAAGTTAGCTGAAACTAAAAAAGAAACAGAAAAACATAATAAATCTTGTTTAAAGGGAGTATATAAAATGGTCTATAAGTTTAATGAAAATGTATTGCAAGGAGAGTCAGATCTAAAATTAGAAAAAAATAAAATATATTTGAAAAGTTTTACAAAACCAATAAAGCTTAAATAAGAATAAAGGAGGGTTTGGTAAATGGAAAGAAATTGGAGTGAAGTAAGAAAAGAAGTAAAAGACTTTGTTGAAAATGAAGTCTATCCAGCAGAGTCTATACTTGAAGGAAGGAACGAAGAGTCTGAAAGAAAACTTTCTGAGTTAATGCAGTTGGCAAAAGATAAAAATCTTTGGGCTCTTGGTCACCCTAAAGATATTGGAGGTCAAGGCATGCCATTCATGGAGTATGTGTATGTAAATGAAGTTGTGGGTAGATCCTCTCCTTCTATGGTTGCCCTTGGAACTCACTCATTACAAGACTCAATAATGTTAAGAGAGTTTGCATCAAAAACTTGGAGAGACACTTACCTAGAGCCATTAGTGGCAGGGAAAATTTTTCCTAGTTTTGCTATGACAGAACCAGATATTTCGAGCTCAGATCCAACTCAACTTCAGACTACTGCGGTATTGGATGGTAATGAATGGATAATAAATGGAAGGAAATGGTTTACAACGGGCGCAGCAAGAGCCACATACACCACCGTAATGTGTAAAACAGAAATAGATGTTCCTAGTCATGGTGCTTTTAGTATGATTATTGTCCCTACTGATAATCCTGGATACAAAATAGTAAGAGAAACTCCAGTTCTTGGAACAACAGGAGGAAGTGGTCACTATGAAGTTGAATATGATAACGTAAGAGTCCCTGCTGAAAATTTACTTGGACCTAGAGGGCAGGGTTTTTTGATTGCACAAAGAAGGTTAGGACCTGGAAGGATATTCCATTGTATGCGGTGGCTAGGGCAAGCACAAAGAGCTTTTGATCTTATGTGTTCAAGAATGCATGAAAGAGAAGCCTTTGGATCTCCATTAGCTGACAAACAACTACTTCAAAGATTTGTATTTGACAGTGCTTGTGAGATACAGGCGAGTAGGCAACTTACTCTTGATGCAGCTAAAAGAATCGATGAAGGAGATGATGCAAGAGTAGAAATTGGCATGATAAAGGTAGTCGGAGCAAAAATGCTCCATAATGTAATCGATAGAGCTATCCAAGTTCATGGTGCTAAAGGATTAACTGATGACACACCTTTAAGCTCAATGTATAGACATGCCAGAGAAGCAAGAATCTATGATGGCCCTGACGAAGTCCACGTCCAGTCAGTAGCAAGGAGAATATTAAAAAATTATCAAAATAATGGAGTGGGATGGGATTTTGGAGAAAGAGACGCCAGTCTTCAAGATAAATAAACTAATCCCTTATGGAGGAAGATCTTAAAAAAAATTTAGAGGAACTTTTAGGTAAAAAGGTCTCAAAAGGAAAAGTAACTGACCTTGAATATCTCACAGGAGGAGCCTCTAATGAAACATGGAAATTCTCTTTTTTCACCAAGAAAGACAAGAGACATATGATCTTTAGACGGTCACTAGGGGGAACCTCTCCTATGGCCATATCAAAAAGAGACGAGGCATCTATCCAACAGCTAGCTTTTAAGAAAGGCGCTCCAGTTGCAAAAATAATTGCAATAGCAGATAAAGATTCCTCTCTTGGCGATGCTTATATAATGGAACATATTGAAGGTGAAACAATAGCGCGAAAAATTTTAAGGGATAAGGAATATTCTAAAGCAAGGAAGAAATTAGCTTATGAGTGCGGTGAGGCAATAGCTAAAATTCACCAAGTACCTATAAATAACTTCAAAAACATGAAGGTAAGCTCACCTAAAAAACTTCTCCATCAGCTTTATCTAACATATGAAGGTTTTAAACAACCTTTACCTGTCTTTGAATTCGCTTTTAAATGGCTTGAAGATCAGGATTTCGGTCGACAAGAAGAAAGTTTAGTGCATGGAGATTTTCGTCTTGGAAATTTAATTATAAGCAAAAAGGGACTTGAAGCTGTAATTGACTGGGAATTAGCACATATAGGAAATCCTATCCAAGATTTAGGCTGGATATGTGTTAACTCTTGGAGATTTGGTAATTCAGAAAATATAGTAGGTGGTTTTGGAGAAATAGATGATCTCTTGAAGGGTTATTCCTCTGTCTTTAAAAATAATATCAATCATGAACAAATTAAGGCTTGGCAAATATTCGGTACTTTAAGGTGGGGAGTGATTTGTCTAATCCAAACTTTCTCTCATTTATATGGAAGCACAAATTCTGTAGAAAAGGCTGCGATTGGAAGAAGAGTTTCTGAAACAGAAATAGATTTAATCAATTTAATGTTCTTGGGGGGTAAATGATGGTTTTTGATAGACCAACTGCTTTCGAATTACTAGATTCTGTCTCTGTTTTTCTAGAAGAGAAGATCAAAGGAGAACTACCTAAACACTTAGCCTTCAATATACAAATAGCTATCAATGTAATAAATATAGTTAAACGAGAAATAGAAAATGGTAATGAAATTAATAAATCTTCTACTAAACTTATTGCTGATATCTTACAACAAGGAAATTCTACTGAATCTTTATCTAAAGCCATTAAGGAAGGAAAAATTGATCTTGAAAATAAAGAGCTTCAGAAAGTTCTTTTGGAAATAACCAAAATGAAATTATCTGTAGATAATCCCAACTACTCTACCTATAAAGATTTAATCGACTGAATTGATAGGTTTTTTATCTCTAAATATACTTAATGGCACCATTAAAAATGGCCATACCCTGTGATATTTATTAGGAAATATTCTTTGAGAAAGTTCTAAAAGTTTAGCGTCTAAACCAATAAAAATTCTTCTTTTATTTTTCTTAACTCCTTTTAGTATTATTTGAGCTGCTTTACTTGGATGCATTCCACCCTCTTTAAATACTTCAGCCATCTCTTTAATGCTTTGTGGTCGTTTGTTAGCAAAAAAACCTGTTCTATCACTTTCTTCTTTTTCTAAATTCTTCTTGTATTCTTCTTCATCCATTCTTGAGTTTGAAACTATATTAGTTCCCACATGACCTGGATGGACACAATGGATTTGTAGGTTTTTATTAGTCTCAGCCATTTCTAAGGCTAAACTCTCTGTGAATCCTCTAACTGCAAATTTAGTAGCATGATAAACAGTCTGACCAGGAACTGCGACCATACCAAAAATTGAAGAAGTGTTAATGATAGCAGCTTCAGGACGATCAATGAGGTAAGGAATAAAGGCTCTAGTGCTATTAATTACTCCATGCAAGTTAATGTTCATAACCCAATCCCAATTTTCTTCTTGCATATCTTTAAAATGGGATCCTGTTGATACTCCCGCATTATTGAAAACCATGTCTACTTTGCCATGAGTCTCAAGTACTTTTTGAGGTAGACCTTCAACCTCATCTTTATTAGCTACATCTAAAAGTATGGAGGAAACAGATACATTGTATTTTCTTAGCATCTCATTAGTTTCATCTAAAGTATCTTGATTGACATCACAAATTGTTAGATGAGCTCCTTCTTGAGCAAGTAGAAGAGCTAAATATCTACCCATACCAGACCCAGCTCCAGTTATCACAGCAACTTTGTCTCTAAAAGTTTTCATAATTATTCTTGAAGTATCTTTCTTGCAGCTTTTTTTATTCTTTCAGCTTCCTCTTCAGAAGGAATCTCTCGTTTGACAGGTATATCCAATCCTGCCTGAAATGCAGGTCTATCATTACATCTTTTTACCCAATCAGAGAGATTTTTTAAATCTTTTATTTCAACTCCTGACCATTCATGAATATTTACCCAAGGAAAGCTAGCGAAATCAGCAATAGATAAATCTCCGCATATAAATTCTTTACCTTTTAATTGGTTATCTAGAACCTTATAAAGCCTTTTAGTTTCATTTTGATATCTATCTATAACTGACTTTATCTCCTCAGGAAAATAACGAAAAAAAACATTTGCTTGACCTTGCATAGGTCCTATACCACTCATTTGAAACATAACCCACTGAATAACTTCCGAGCGTAATTTAGATTCAGAAGGCAAAAACTTACCTGTTATCTCAGATAAATAGAGAAGAATAGCTCCAGACTCAAAAACTGCAAAATTGCTTTTATCAGTATCTACAATAGCGGGAATTCTTCCATTTGGGCAGATGGCTAAAAAATCTTTTGTTTTCTGCTCATTATTCATTAGATCTATTGGCTTTACCTCATAATCTAGGCCCATTTCTTCTAGTGCAATACTTATCTTGTGCCCATTTGGAGTAGGAGAAGTATAGAGTTCTATCATTTATTTTTTTATTGAAGGGAATTCACTAAAAGGAAAAGGTTTTTCTTGCTCTTGATATGTAACAAAGTTGATTATCTGTACCATATAAACCCTAAACCCAGCTCCAAGTTTTGATAAATTTGAATTTGGGCTGTTAGTAAAAAGATTAAAAAGAAACTGAAGAATAGCTACAAGCCATAAAACAACATAAGCCCAAGTATAAATAAATAGAAAAAGAAGAACAAAAAGCAACCTTAACCACTTTCCTTGCCTAAAGACATTTTCTTTAATTTCCTCTGTATTTATTTTTTCTTCTTCTTTAAGTTTAGTCATTTCAAACCTTCCTAGAGAATTCTACATCTTTACTCTCATTCGTACCTAAGACTTTTTCCATTGAATTTCCGAGAGGCTCTTTTTTGAAGATAATCTTATAAAGAGCCTCAACTATTGGCATCTCTACATTGTGTTTTCTTGACTCCTCCCAAACCACTTTTAAGGTCTTTATACCTTCTGCAGTCTGACCAATTAATTTTCTTGCTTCTTCAGTTGAAGAACCTCTTCCTATTAATTTACCAACTTGATGGTTCCTGCTTAATGGTGAAGCACAAGTGGTTATTAAATCACCTACACCTGATAACCCCAAGAATGTCATGGGGTCTGCTCCTAATTTTACAGCAAACCTACTCATTTCAGCTAAACCTCTTGTCATAATTATCCCAACTGTATTCTCTCCAGCCTTTAATCCGTCTGCCATTCCACAGGCAATAGCATATATATTTTTTAATGCCCCTCCTAGTTCAACTCCAAAAGGGTCTTTATTTGAATAGACTCTAAAACTATCAGTAGAAAAAATATCAGTAAAATCTGATATCAACTCATCGCTATTACTTGCAATTACAGTTCCTGTTAATTGCCCCCTAGATATTTCATTTGCTAAATTAGGACCGCTTAATACACCAGTATCAAATTCTTCGTTAAATTCTTCTTCAAGGATTTGACTCATTAATTTAAACCCTTCAGGTTCAATACCTTTTGTAGCACTTACTAAATAAGCATTTTGTTTAATAAATCTTCTTGATTTAACAACGACTTCTCTAAAAGAGTCACTTGGAACACAAAAAATAACTAAATCTGAGTTAGAGATATTTTCAATATCTGTAGAAGCTATTATATTTGCTTGAAGGGTGAAGCCGGGCAAATATTTATTATTCTGTTTCTTTGTATTTATTTCTTTGGATATTTTCCTATCTCTCAACCAAAGCAGAGTTTTAACCCCCTGTTTGCAGCTCAAGTCAGAGAGAACAGTACCCCAACTTCCACCCCCTAAGACAGATATTTGCTTTATACTCATAAACCTCATTATAAGAGGAAGCATTAAATATGCTTCCTAAATTTTAGGTTCAACGAGGTTACGAAGTCTTAGCGTGAAATTATTTAGGTATGGAAAATAGAAAGAAAATAAATTCTGAACAAATAAAACATTATATTCTGCAAGAAAAAATTCAATACATAAAAGTAGGAGTAACAGACGTAGATGGTGTTTTAAGAGGGAAATACATGCACTCAGAAAAATTTATGAAAGCTTTAGAGGAAGACTTTGGTTTTTGTGATGTTATCTTTGGATGGGATCTTAATGATGATTTATACATTTTTAGAGAATCGAAGGGTTTTAGTCCTTTTACTGGATGGCATACAGGATTCCCTGATACTAAAGTAAGAATTATTCTTGACTCAATGCGTAAGATTCCATTTGAGGAAAACACTCCTCTTTTTCTTGCCGAACTAAAAAATACTGCTCTTTGCCCTAGAGGAGTTCTAAAAAAAGTCTTAGAAAAACTAAACGAAAGAGGCTTTCTGGCAAGAGCAGCTCTTGAATATGAGTTCTTCATATTTAATGAAACACCAGAAACTCTTCGAGAGAAAGATTTTAATAATTTAAGAAACTTTACCCCGGGTATGTTTGGATATTCCATATTAAGAAGTTCAACTAAATCAGAATTTTTTCAAGATATTCTTTCAATGTGCTCTTCTATGGATATGTCCCTTGAAGGTCTGCATACAGAAACTGGACCTGGAGTAATAGAAGCGGCAATTTCAGTAGACGAAGCTTTACAAGCAGCGGATAAGGCAACTATCTTTAAAACCTTCATGAAAGTCTTGGCACAAAAAAATGATTTGATTGCCAGCTTTATGGCTAAATGGTCAAAAGAGTTTCCTGGTCAATCTGGACATATTCACTGTTCTTTAGTGGATCAAAATGGAGACCCTTCATTTAACAGTTCTGAAGAGAAAGGCCTGGAGCTATTAAATCACTTTATTGGGGGTCTACAAAAGTATATGAGGGAATTCTGTATTCTTCTTGCTCCTACAGTTAATTCTTATAAAAGACTATCTCCAGGAGCTTGGGCACCAATAAATATGACCTGGGGAACAGAAAATAGAACTGTAGGATTTAGATTCATAAAAGGCAATCATAACTCTCAAAGAATTGAAAATAGATTAGCTGGTGCTGATGCAAACCCATATTTAGCTTTAGCAGCCACCGTGGGAGCTGGTCTATTAGGCATAGAAAACAAAATAAAACCTACACGAGAAACTAAAGGAAATGCTTATTCAAAAAAAGTAAATGAAGAGTTTAGAGTACCTATAAACTTGAAAGAAGCAGCGGTGCTTTTTAAAAGGTCTGTTCAAGCTAGATCGCTCTTTGGAGATGAGTTCGTTGACCATTTTTCTGCAACCAGAGAATGGGAATATGAACAATATATTAAACATGGAGTCTCATTTAGAAAGAATTCTAAAGAAGTCTCTAATTGGGAATTATCTAGATATTTTGAAATAATCTAACAATGTCTTCAGAAGATTTGTTCAACCTAGAAGGTAAAGTGGCATTAGTTACAGGTGCCTCTTCTGGTTTGGGTAGTCACTTTGCAAGAACTCTTTCAAATGCAGGTGCAAAGGTAATTCTAGCTGCTAGAAGAACAGAAGAACTTAAGAAGATTCAAAGCAATCTTTCACAGCAATCTTTTGTAATTGAATTAGATGTTAATAAAAAAGATAGCGTCTTAAATTTACTACAAGAAGTAAAAGATCTTGAAAAGAATATAGATATCTTAGTAAACAATGCAGGAATCTCAGACCCAAAAAAGTTTAAAGAAATATCAGAAGAAAGCTGGTTGAGGATTATTGAGACTAACTTAAACGGAGCATTTAGGGTTGCTAAATATGTTGCAGACTCGATGATAAAAAATAAAACAAAAGGAAGTATTATTAATATTGCTTCTATACTAGGCTTACGAGTAGGTCTTAATCTGACAAGTTATGCTTCAGCAAAAGCGGCACTTATTCAACTTACCAAGAGTATGGCTCTAGAGCTTGCTAGATCAGATATAAGGGTGAACGCACTTGCCCCTGGTTATATTCTTACTGATATAAATAAAGACTTCTTTTCGACTAAAGAAGGTAAGGGGTATGTAAAAAACATTCCCATGCAAAGACTAGGGCTTAAAGAGGAATTGGATGGAGCTTTGCTGCTCTTATCGAGTGATGCTTCAAGTTTTATGACTGGATCTACTTTGGTAGTAGATGGAGGTCATTTAGTTAATCCCCTCTAGTTAGTTAACAATTTTAATTACTCTTCCAATCTTAAGCTTGCCATCTGGATAATCTCCATTTAACAATCTTAACTTTTCTTCCGGATCAAAAGGTATAGGACTTCTAAGGGATAAGGAGTTATATGTGTCATCTTTCTTAACTTCATACAATCTAATCCTGAGAGGTAATGACAGTGGTATTTCTTCACTTTTTAACCTAGAAAAGGAATTTATTATTTCTATAAACCCTTTATCAAAATTTGAAAAATCTGTTTCTATATCTTTTGTTCTTCCTACAAAAGTGAAAACCTTTCTATCTTTATATACCGCAGCAACTCTTATCTTCTCGTTTAATGAGTAAATTATTGTTTTTGAGGCTTCATAATCATCTAATAAGATATCTTCTGCTTCATAGAGGTTCTTTGAAAAATTTCTTTGCAAATATTCCCTTGGGCTTTCTTTCATATTTTGATCTTCTACTTCCAAAGTAAGAAAAGCTTGTCCCTCTGGTGAACTAAAAATTAGCCTTGAAGGAGTATTAATTATTTCCCAATTCTTTGGTGCTTGTAGATGCAAGTCTAATGATGAATGGTAAAAGTCTCTTCCCCTTCTAACTCCAGACGCTTTGTTGTCTCCAAAAACTAAACCTTCTAGATTGTTAAGATAATTTCCAGCAGGATCTTTTGGAGAATCTTCTTTAAGAGCTTCAGCTTTACTTATAACCTCTTGAAACCTTTTATCATTTGAAGGATGAGAAGCAAAAACTCCATGATAAGTTTGAGTTTGACCTCTTCTCTTGCTTACTTCTTTTGAATAGGTCTCTTGATCTTTTAAAACTGAAAGTGTTTTCAGCATACCTTGTGTTGAATAACCTTCTAATGCCATATATTCTGCACCAAGCTCATCAGCTTGAAGTTCTAGTTTCCTTCCATAACCAGCTAAAAAAGCCCCTTTAGCAAGGTTAGTTATATTGTATACAGTAGAATTGCCCTGCCCTCCTACACCTCCTACTATAGTAGTCAAGATATCAAATAACTGTGATTGAGATATCTGTTGCACTGAATGCCTAGCAGTAACATGACCTAGTTCATGACCTAAAACTGCAGCTAGCTCTTCTTCTGAAGAAAGGTAGGCTAATAATCCTCTATAAATAAATATATATCCACCAGGTAAAGCAAAAGCATTTACATCTGGGCTATCTAGAACAGTAAATCTATAAATTAAGTTAGATCTATGACTGTTTTCTGCTAAGGACTCTCCTAAAACTTGAACATAATTTTGCAGTTGATTATCAGGATAAACTGGTATCTGCTTAAGTATCTCAGCATTATATCGCTTGCCCATCGCAATCTCTTGATTTTCACTCATTAAAACAAAATCTTGATTACCAGAAACAGGATTAACTGCACAACCATAAAATAATATTGGCAATATAAAAAAACTTAATAAACAAATATGGTTTTTCACTTTAGTAAAGGTCCAAGATTTATTTTTAACCACTCCAACAATTCTTCTTTTTCTACGTTTCTTGCTTGAGCTAACTCTCCATTTGTAGTAGCAAAAGCCATCACTCCTGAAGCATCGAGTAGAACCAATGATGGAATGCCTGATTCTACTGGATCCCCATATTTTTTCGAGATATCTCTGTTTTTCTCATGACTCATCCCCACATCAATAGGTAAAACAATTAAATGTTTGTTTAACCACTCTCTAATTTCTCTCGTCTTAAAGAGTCTAGCTAATTGTCTGCAGTCAGGACAATAATTAGCTCCAAATTCTAATAATAAGTAAGTGTCTTTTGCCTTAGCCTCTATCAGGCTAAGTGATAATTCCTTTTTTGCATTTGCTTCTTCATTGTAAAAAGTCTCTTGATCACTAAAGGATTGATTAAAGAAGGTGATAAGGAAAAACAGAAATATAATGCCTAGATAATTCATGTCTTTAGTTTAATAGTTGCAAGGTAGAATCTCCAAAATCTCTCCACCAAGACTCCCCCATTTCCTTTATTTTCTTTAAATTTGAACTGCTCTTATCGTCAAGTCTTCTATTAACAGGGCCTATAGGCGAGTTTACTCTTAAGTATTCTTTACCTATTAATTCTGCAGCAAGTTCATGGTCGAGACTGCTCTCTAGCATCAATCCAAAAAGGTCATGCATTATCCATCCAATCAGTCCCCATTTTTGTGATGCTTTACCCTTTAAAGGTCTCTTGTTTAGGCCTGTACCAATACTTAGTACCTTTATTTGATGGTTTGGATAAAGTTTCTTAGCTTCTACATACCCATGAAGGACAGGGTGATTAGCAACAATTCCTCCATCTATAAGATACCTTTCTCCTACTTTGGCAGTGGGATAGTATATGGGAGCTGCACTAGAAGCATTTCCAGCATCTACTACAGAGATTTCTGGATGATCATAAGAAGTTAAAAGGACGGGATTTCTTGCTTCTATGTCATAACTTGTGACAGCAACAGGTTTTTTAGCATCTCCTAAAGATAAGCCGCCAAAATAATTTTCTAACAACTGCTTCTTTCCTATACCATCATATTTTGAGCTCATTTGCATTAACCCTAAAGCATTATCCCAGTTTGAAGTTTCCATAATTTTATTCAGATTACTTTCAGACCAAAGATCAATGAGGTCTTCTGAATCCATTCCCCTTATAGCTAAGCCCATAGCAATAATAGCCCCAGCAGAAGTCCCAATAAAAAAATCAAATTTTTCTGATAAATTAACTGATAAATTCCTTTCAAGGTGACTAAGAAATATGACTGAAGCTACAGCTCTTACTCCACCACCATCCAGTGATAATAAATATTTAGTCTTCACGAAGCATTTATGTGATAATTGGTTTTCATTTGCAGATTTTTTTTAAGACTTGGGGAATTATATGAATTTATTAAAGTTTTTAGTTATTTTTCTTCTTCCTTTATCAGGCATATTGCTTGCAGCCGAAGATGAAGTGGAGGAAGTGGTAGTAACGGGAAGTCAAATTAAGGGAGCTAAAATTACAGGTGCCTTACCCGTTTCAATTATCTCTGGAGCTGATATAGAAGCTATAGGGGCAGATTCCGGTGATGACTTGCTGGAAAACATAGTAGAACAGGGACAGAACTATTTTACTGAAGCAGAAGATGCTTCCGGAGGCGTAAATGCTTCACGTGGGGATATGGGAGCCTACAACTTAAGGAACTTAGGTGTAGGTAATACTCTTACCCTTCTTAATGGAAGAAGGTTAGTCAGCTCACCTGGGTATCAAACTGAGTTAATTGGTGGAGATTATGTCCCAACAACAAGCGTTAACTCAAACTTAATCCCAGTAACTGGAATAGATAGACTGGAAATTTTACGTGATGGTGCTTCAGCTATTTATGGCGCTGATGCAGTAGCAGGTGTTATTAACAATGTTTTACAGAGAGATTTTGAAGGCTTAACAGTTAGATCTAAAGTTACTGGATATGATCACTTTAGCGCTGAAGACAGTAAATTAACTGTGAAATGGGGGTCATTCTTTAATGATGGAGCTACCAATGTAGCTGTGTTTTTTGACTACTACGACCGCGATAACATAAATGCACAAGAGGACCCAAGATGGGGAGCAGGAGATCATAGACCTTTTGTTGATGATGATTCGCCTTGGAAAACAAGCACTTCTTTTAGAAACTTAAGTTCTCACTCCTGGTACGGCCAGTTTGATATGGTAAAGAGTAGTGAGCATGGAAGTAGCAATCCCTATAATCATGTTTTCACCGATTCAAATGGTGAATTTGAAGTTTTTCCTTTAGGAGATGCACGTTGTAGCAATCGTTCAAGTCAAGGAGGACAAGTGTTTGATACAGGCTATGGCACTTGTATTGCTCAAGATGGGAACGGCGCAATAAGAAGTAATTTCTGGGGCCCCACAGATGTTAGATCTGAACTTGAAAGAATGAATGTTGTAATGTTTATCAACCATGATATGGGTAATGGTACTGAGGCATTTACTGAACTAGGTTTTTACACCTCAGAGAGTGATAGAACGGCTCATGCTTCATATGCCTTTTCGTCTTCAAAGCATAGAGTGGGTCCAGATAACTATTGGTTGAACCAAATGTCTCTAGCAGATGGAACTGTATTGTTTGGTGGATGGGAATTGTATATCGATAATTATCGTTACATGGAAAAACAAAGATTAGTAAATGTACAAAAAGATACTTACAGATTTCTTCAAGGTTTCAGAGGTACAAGAGGTGCTTGGGATTGGGAAACGGCTTTTGTAACTTCTAAAGCTGAAGCTGATGATGTAACAAGTAATAGAATGTCTAATAATCTTTTAAAAGAAGCTTTGTGGGACTCAACTCCAGCTGCTTATAACCCATTTAGTGCAGGTCAGAATTCTAACATTGAAAGAACATTGATTTCTGTTTATAGAAAAGGTTCAAGCGAACTGACAATGTTTGATTTTAAAATGGCTAATAACGAATTCATGACACTTCCAGCAGGAGATGTAGGCCTCTTATTTGGATTTGAATATCGTGATGAAGAAATGGAAGATGACAGAGATCCGAGATTAGACGGAACGATTACCTACACCGATTATGAAGGTGATACTTACCCATTAGTTGCAGACGTTCTCAATTCATCACCTACAGGTGATGTTTCAGGATCAAGGGACGTTACTTCTATCTTTTCAGAATTACAAATTCCTTTAACTGAATCAATGAACATGCAATTAGCTGTTAGAAATGAAGACTACTCTGACTTTGGTTCAGCAACGGTTGGTAAAATTGCCTTAGGCTGGGATGTAGCTCCATGGATGGCTATAAGAGCCTCTGTTTCAACATCCTTTAGAGCTCCTAATATTATTCAAGTTAATGAAAAGACCGTTGTAAGATCAGGAACAAGATATGACAGAGCGGCATTTCAAGTGAATGCAGTGCAAAGTGTTGAAAATGTGATTGATTCTGATTCAAGATACACGATTCAAAGAATGGCTACTGGTGCGGCAGGCCTTGATGCAGAAGAATCAGATAACGATTCTTTTGGTGTAGTTCTAACCCCAACAGACAATCTAATAGTTACTGTTGATGCTTGGAGTCTGGAAAAAGACAAAACTATAGGCTTGTTTGGTCGTGAAAATCAAACAGTTAATGATATGCTTTTACGATTTGCAAATGGAACCAACAATTGTGATACCTTTGTTGGAGACCCTCTAGTTGTAAGGGAAGCTCCTGATGCAGGTGATGCAGCTGGTTTTGCTGCAGCTGGTGTATGTCCTTTCGGGGATATTAAATATATCAAAAATGATTATACCAACATGGCTTTAAGAACTCTTGAAGGTACTGATGTTGGTGTTTACTACAATATTGAAACCGACTTTGGTGATTTCGATTTTAGATACAATGGAACGTTTCTAGATAAATACGAACAAAAAGCGAGTGGAGAATTTGCTGCCCTTCAAGCTAAAAAAGACAGCGGTGAAATCCCAGAATCTATTCCTTTAAAAGGTTTTGGTGATCTACTCGAAAAAGACGGCATCTATGACAACAAACATTCTTTAAGATTATCTTGGGATAAAGGACCTTATGGGGTTTCTTTAACTGGACTTAAGAAAGGGTCATTCGTGCAGACCTCTTTAGGCACGAAAAATGGTGTACCTTATCTTGTTCCTAGTATGACTACTATGGATCTAACAATGACTTATGATCTTCCTGAATTAAGCGGACATAAAGCGAGAATTAGATTTGCTGTAAAAAATCTTGAGGATGAGAGGGCTCCTACAGCAGATAGGTATTATGGATACTATGCTGATGCTCATCAAGATTATGGTAGATACTACTACGTAGATTTCCAAGTAAAAATGAAATAGGCATTAAGTCTTAAAAAGGGAGCATTTGCTCCCTTTTTTATTTAAAGTGGAATAGATGTCGCTTATAAAAGAAAATTTTGGATTCCTTCTTGGATTAGTAGTAGCAGTCTTAGTGTTACTTTTTCCTACTCCGGAAAACTTATCTCCTGAAGGACATAAAACTGCTGCCCTTTTTCTTTTAATGGGAATTTGGTGGGCTACTGAAGCTCTTCCAGTTGCTGTAACAGCATTAGTTCCTTTAGCTTTATTTCCTCTTTTAGGAATAGTTGATATTCAAAGTGCTGCATCCCCTTACGCAAATAAAACAATCTATCTTTTTTTTGGAGGTTTTCTTATAGCAACAGCTATTCAAAAATGGGATTTACATAAAAGAATAGCCCTAGTTGTATTAGATTTTGCAGGTTCTAACGGAGCTTCTCTGGTCGGAGGGTTTATGCTGACAGCAGCTCTAATAAGTATGTGGGTAATGAATACTGCTACTACAATAATGCTACTGCCAATTGGTTTAGCTGTAATTACTGTTGTTAAAGACACAGTTAAAAATCTTTCCGATAAAGAAGCAAACAATTTTCAACTAGCTCTACTGTTAGGTATAGCCTACGGAGCCACTATAGGAGGGATGTCTACATTAATAGGTACTGGACCTAATGGAATGTTAGCGGCTTTCATGTCAGATAACTATAATCTAGATATTAGCTTTACTGACTGGATGATGGTTGGAGTTCCATTAAGTGCAACTATGCTCCCAATTAGTTGGTTAATACTCACAAGAATTGTTTTCCCCATTTCGTTTGAAACTTCTCCAGAAACAAAAAAACTCTTAGCTGATCTCAAAGTTGAATTGGGAAAATTCCAGGGTCCAGAAGTAAAAGTTTTTTATGTTTTTCTATTCACTGCCTTAGCATGGATGTTTAGAACGATTTTGGATGATTTGCCTGGACTGGGGTATTTGTCAGATGCTGGCATAGCTATGATATCAGCACTAATACTTTTCCTATTACCTAGCGGTAAACCTCAAAAAGTATTACTAGAATGGAAAGATGCCCAAAAAAATGTTCCATGGGGTTTGCTTGTCTTATTTGGAGGTGGTTTAAGTCTTGCTAATGCTGTTCAGAGTTCGGGGCTTGCAGTATGGTTAGGAAGTCTTATACCAGGCGGAATCAGTACCGTTTTAATAATAGTTCTAGTAGTTGCTCTTATAATATTTTTAACTGAACTTACTTCCAATATGGCTACTACCGCAACTTTTATGCCTGTGGTAGCTGCTATAGCTATCCAATCAAACTTTGACCCCTTGTTGGTGACTGCAGCAGTAGCTATCGCTGCCAGTTGTGCTTTTATGCTTCCAGTCGCTACCCCACCAAATGCTATAGTGTTCGGTTCTGGTCTTATTAAAGTTCCTCAGATGGCAAGAGCAGGTTTCTTACTAAATTTGATTGGTGTTTTATTGGTATCTTTAGTAGCTGTGTTCCTTGTTCCTTTCTTCTTATTATAATCTAATTGCCTTTTGCTTTTGCTCCAGGTCTTCTTGTGTCTGAAACACCGTAAAGATAACCTTCTTTTATGAAAATGGCCTGAACACTACCCATAGTAGTTGAAGAGTTTACTGTATGACCCTTCTGTCTAAGAATTGATAAGGTGTCTGGACTGAAACCTGTTTCCATCTCCAAATCTTCTCTTACTCTTTGATTTATTCTTGGAGACATCACTGCCTCTCCAAATCCAAGCTTATGATCAATAACATTAGAAATTACTTGGGTTATGATATTGGGAATTCTTCCTCCTCCAGGAGAACCTAGAATCATCTCCAAATTGCCTTCTGGATTAAATACTAAGGTTGGGGTTTGAGTACTAATCATTCTTTTACCAGGTTCTAATCTATTAGCTTTACTTGTACTCAATGATATTTCTTCAGATTTTGAGTAGAGATGAGAAAAATTTCTCATCTGATTATTTAATAGAAAACCTCCCTTGGATACAGTGACCCCTGATCCAAAAGATGAACCCAAAGTATAGGTATTTGCAACTGCATTACCTTCAGAATCAACGATAGAAAAATGGGTAGTGTCTGGACTTTCATCAAGTTGAATACCTTTACCTGGAAAAATCTTATTTGGAGGAGTTTTCTGGAATAAACTAATAGTATCTGCTCTTTCTTTGGCATATTCCTTATCCAATAAGCTTTTTATAGGAACTTGGTAAAAGTCTGGATCTCCATGAAAACGAGTTCTGTCAGCATATGCTCTAACCATAGCTTCTGAGAGAACATGAAGTGAAGAAGCTGAGTTGTGACCAAATTCAGAAAGATCAAAATTCTCTAAGATATTTAAGGTTTGTAGTAAAACAAGACCTCCACTAGCTGCTGGGGGCATAGAAACTATTTTATATCCTCTATAAGTGGTCTCTATCGGCTTTCTGCTTTTGGCCTCATAACTCTTAAGATCTTCTTTTCTTATCAGTCCTCCATTCAACTTCGCATCTTCTACAATCCATTCAGCTATATCTTCTTCATAGAAAGCCTTTTCTCCTTTCCTGCCTATCAAGGATAAAGATTTAGCAAGATTAGGTTGTTTAAAAATAGATCCTGCTGATAAAGGTTTATTCGAATTATTAAAAAATTTCTTATTAGAAGCTTCATTTACTTTTAGAGGACCCTTAGCCCAGCTTAGAGCATAATTTAAATCGTAAGGTACCTTATAACCCTTTCTTGCAAGTTCTATAGCAGGTTTTAAAACAGTTGTTAAAGGAAGTTTGCCATGTTCTCTGTGGGCTTTAATAAGACCTGCTACTGTCCCTGGAACAGCATTTACGATATTTCCAAATCTTATAAAATCTGAATCAGTTAAATACATTTCACTTTTGGCTAATCTTGGAGCTGCGGATCTATAATCGATTGATTGTACCTCTCCAGAATCAGCTTTATAAATTAACATAAAACCCCCACCACCAATATTGCCTGCCCGAGGTAAAGTTACGGCTAAAGCAAAGCCAACGGCAACCGCTGCGTCGATAGCATTCCCACCTTTAGAAAGTATTTCATAGCCAGTATCTGTAGCTGAAGAGTTTTGGCTAACAACCATAAAATTTTCAGCAATTTCAGGATGAACTCGATGGTCATAATCTAAGGTGGTTTGAGTTAGTAATTTAGTATTTGTAAAAATTACTAAGAAAAGAAAAAAGAGATACTTTTTTAACATTTAAATTTAAAGTTAAGGGCTAACTGCAATAGCTCCTGAATCAGGACGTCTAGGATCAGCAGCTCCATAAAAATATCCATCATCAAATAAAATAGCTTGAACACTTCCCATGGCTCTTGTCTGATTTAAATTTTGACCTTTCTTTTCAAGAATTTTTTTTGTATCAGCACTAAAACCTTTTTCTGAATACAAAATATCTGGAGTCCATTGATGATGAAGACGAGGGCTAACAACAGCCTCTGCAACATTCATCTTATGGTCTATAACATTTATGATAACCTGCAAAACTGCAGTAATAATAGTAGGGCCACCAGGGCTTCCAAGAATTAAATAAGGCTCCCCTCCTTTAAAGACCATTGTTGGAGTCATAGAACTTAAAGGTCTTTTATAAGGTTCAATTGCATTTGCCTCTGCTCCGATAAGCCCGAATTGATTTGGAACTCCTGGTTTAGAAGAAAAATCATCCATCTCGTTATTCATAAGAATACCTGTACCAGGAATTACAATCCCTGATCCAAATGAAGAATTTAGTGTATAAGTATTTGAAACTGCGTTCCCTTCTTTATCCATAACTGAGAAATGTGTTGTGTCTGGACTTTCATACCTAAAAGGATTTCCTCCTTTAATCTCTTTAGAAGGTGTTGCCCTAAAAGATTTTATCTTTTTATTCAATTCTTGTGCATAGGACTTACTTATTAAGCCTTCTTGAGGAACATATACAAAATCAGAGTCCCCCAAATACTTACTCCTATCTGCAAAAGCTCTTTTCATAACCTCCGCAAGTAAGTGGATGCTTTCGCTACTACCAAAACCCATTTCTTCTAAGTTATGTGCTTCTAATATATTTAACATCTGTATCAAATGTATACCTCCAGAACTACTGGGTGGCATTGAAACTATCTTATAACCTCTATAACTTCCTTCGACAGGCCTTCTTAATGAAACAGAGTAACTCTTTAAATCATTATGAGTTATTAATCCTTTGTCTTTTTCCATGGCAGCTACAATCTTATCTGCTATATCTCCCTCATAAAAAGCTTTAGGTCCTTCTTCTTTTAGTTCTTTTAAAGTGGAAGCTAAATCAGGTAACTTGATGATTTCTCCAGGGAGGTAGGAATTACCATCTTCTTTGTAGTAGGCTTTGGCAGTTGCACTATCCTCAGTTAATCTTTTTTTATATCTATCCAATACATGTGAAAAATCATGAGAAACTTCAAAGCCTTGATGGGCTAATCTAAAAGCAGGATCTATAACCTCGGACCATGAAAGGGTGCCATAGTTTTCTAAAGCATAAGCTAAACCAGCTACTGTACCGGGAACTCCTGAAGATGATAACGAATATCGGGCCTTGTCCTTGTCATAACTTCCAGATTCATCTAAAAACATATCTCGAGTAGCACCAGCAGGAGCCCTTTCTCTGTAATCTATAGCTAAAGTTTCTTTTTCTTCAGCTAAATACACAATCATAAAACCTCCGCCTCCAAGATTTCCTGCTCTTGGCAACACTACCGCTAAAGCTAAGGCTGTTGCTACTGCAGCATCTACTGCATTTCCACCTTGACTTAATATCTCTGACCCTATCTGGCTAGCTATTTTCCTTTGGCTAACCACCATTCCTTCTTTTCCAATTTCTGGATGATAAATTGAATTGTAGTCAAATATAGGTAATTCTTCTGTCTGACCAAAAACATTTAGACTGTTTGCTAAAACTACTACTAAAAATATAAATTTTTTAATCATAATTTCTTAATCTTCAATAGCTTGATATACGAGGGTTCTAAATTTATCTCCAGTTCCATGTGGGTTTACTAATAACTGAGTCATAAATAAAGCTGTTAATTCTTCTTTAGGATCGACCCAAAAGGTTGTGCTGGCTGCTCCTCCCCAATAAAAATTTCCTTTGGAACCATACTCTCCAGCTAAACCCGGATCTAGAGTAACACCTACTGTTATACCAAATCCCTTACCTCGAGGATACTGTTTTTTAGATGTTATTTCTTCACTAAGATGGTTGCTTGATAGAAGTTCTATACTTTTTCTTCCCAATACTCTGGTGTTCCCAGCTTTCCCATTATTTAGCAGCATTTGGGCAAACTTCATATAATCTTCTGCTGTTGACACTAATCCTGAACCTCCATCGAAAACAACTGATTCCATTAGGTAAGGACATTCATCTCTTTGAACTAAAAGAGCTGTAAGAGCCTTTGGGTCTATGCTGTCTGCCATTTCTGGAATGAAAGATCTAAGTATTGGGGCAAAACCATATAAGCTGGTATATCTGTGTTTCTTGTCTTCAGAAACCATAAATGCGGTGTCATTCATGTTAAGAGGATCAAAAATCTTTTGTTGTAAAAATTTATCAAACGGTAATTTAGAAGCTTTCTCAATAACACATCCTAAAATATCCATACCTATGCTATAAGTCCACTGAGTTCCAGGTTGATGTTTTAAAGGTATTTCAGCAACAGAACTAGAAAAGGCACAAATATCTTCATAAGATTTTGCTCCATCAAACCCCCCTTCTTGATTAGGATAATAATAAGGGAAAATTTTTCTTTCCCTGTATAAATTGCTAACAGGGTCTGGATCATTTATTGCGTAACTTAGTCCTGAGGTATGGGTAGCTAAGTCTCTAATAGTTATGTCTCTAATGAGGGATTCTGTAACAATCTCATTATCCTCCATTTTTTTATAAACCTTAGTTTGGCCAAAAGCAGGGATATATTTCTTTACCGGATCATCTAGACTCAATTTACCTTCTTCAATAAGAATCATTAATGCAACTCCTGTTACAGGTTTTGTCATTGAATAAATTCTAAATATAGAATCTTTTTGTAAGGGAATTTTACTTTCAATATCAGCATATCCATATGCTTTAAATTGAGCTAGTTGCCCTTTTCTTATAATCATAGTAACAAAACCAGGGATTTTATTTTGGTCAGTATCCTGCTTAAATTCTTCATATAATCTATCCAATCTTTCTGAAGACATACCCGCTTTTCTTAACTTATAGTCTTCCGAAAAGACGATGCCTACTAAAAAGAAACAAACCAATAGTAAAGTAATTTTTTTAATCATAATCTTCATCTAGTTTTGAATATTTAGTAAATTGGATCCAATTTAATTTCGAATCTTGACCTGTATAAAACTTATGTCAAGATATCTATATGGATTTGAACTTATCAAGTAAGTTAGCTTTAGTAACTGCTGCAAGCCAAGGATTAGGGAAAGCAGCTGCAATTGAACTCGCAAAAGAGGGATGTAACTTAGTCGTTTGTTCTTCTAATGAAGAAAAAATAGTAAAAGCAGCTAAAGAGATTGAGAAAATTAGTACAAGTAAGGTTACAGCAATTAAAGCTGATCTTAGTGATGATAATCAAATTGAACTTTTATTTAACCAAATAAAAAAAGATTTTTCTGGCGTTGACATAGTTGTAAATAATGCTGGAGGACCACCCTTGTCAACCTTTGACAGTGTGTCTGATGAAGATTGGCAAAGAGCATTTGACTTAACAATGATGTCTTCTTTAAGAATTTCCAGGCTTGCTCTACCGCATATGAAGAAAAAAAAGTGGGGAAGAATAATCAATATATCCTCCTATTCTGTAAAAACACCGGTTTCTGGCTTATTTATATCTAATACAATTCGTCTAGGGGTTCTTGGTTGGGCCAAGGCTTTATCAGATGAAGTAGCTAAAGATGGGATTACAGTTAATACAGTTTGTCCTGGCTCAACAAGAACGGAACGCATTAATCAACTAATAGCAAATAGTGCTGAAAATTCTGGAATAAGCTTAAAAGAAGCAGAAGAGTCCATGGCAGCAAGTATCCCCATGGGAAGAATAGGGGAACCTGAAGAGTTAGCTTCTCTTATTGCTTACTTAGCTTCCGAAAGAGCTGCTTATATTACCGGAACTGCTATTCAAGTTGATGGAGGGGCTACCAGAACTTATTAGATTAAGAAATAAACTCTTGGAACATGGAGTCTAACTTACTTACTTCTTTCTTTTTGTACTTCAAAAAAGCATAAGCTAGAAATGAAACAAAACCGGCAATAAACAAAGGAGTAGCAAAATAACCTATGTAAAAATAGATATCTTGTTGTTTTGGGATTCCCCCACCGTATAATTGTAGAAATAGCGTACTAAAGAAAAGTGTGGAAAAGACTATCTTAATAGTTCTTCTCCTCTCTTTAAAGGCAGAACTATCCCTTATAAGCTGTTCAAGAGAAAATTTATGCTCCTCTCCATCTAACTTAACAGTTAGCTCTCCTTCACTATAGTACCAGTACATCTTGTTTCTTTTCCTTAGTCTTTTTTAATTCTAACACTCATTTGTTGAAACGCACTAGCTCTTCCTGTCAATCTTAATTTGGTATAACCTAAACAACAATTTATAAAACATAGGTATCAATTTATTACATATTGATTAAATCATGGGAAGATTAAAAGATAAAATCGCTCTGGTAACTGGTGCAGCAAGAGGAATAGGAGCTGCTATAGCAACAAAATTATATCAAGAAGGTGCAGTTGTTGCCCTAACTGATATTCTTGAAGAAGAAGTTCATGCTACGGCAAAAACAATCTCAAAAGATTGTTTATCTTTCAAGCATGATGTCTCTAGAGAAGACGATTGGAAGACCATCCTAGAACAGGTCAAAGACAAAAAAGAAAAGATAGATATTCTTGTAAACAATGCGGGTAGACTTTTATTTCAAACTCTTTTAGAAACTGAAGAAGAAGATTTTAGGAAAGTTCATGAGGTAAATGTGTTAGGAACTTTTCTTGGGATGAAAATTATAGGAAAAGAAATGGTTGGCTCTAAAAGTGGTTCTATTATAAATATATGTTCCTCTTCAGGTATAGAAGGCTCCAATGGATTACTTGCTTACACTGGCTCTAAATTTGCTATTAGAGGCATGAGTAAAGTAGCAGCTTTGGAACTAGGTCCGCTTGGAGTCAGAGTCAATTCTGTCTATCCAGCAGGTATGAATACAATTATGGGAAATCCGCTAAGTCTTCCAAAAGAAGAGGTTGATTTGGGTTTCAAACAGTTCCCCGCTCAACGAATTGGTAACCCTGAGGAAGTAGCAAATGCAGTTGTCTTTCTAGCTTCAGATGAAAGTAGTTATTGTATGGGTACTGAACTAAGTGTTGATGGAGGAATGACTTCGGGACGTTATTACTTCAATGCTCCAGGAGCACCTGAAGTTTAATGAAGTGTTCTTTCTAGATTTATTAAGCCAGAGAAATCATTCTACAAGCTTGCATTTCTGAAGGTTCTAATTCCTTTTCTTTTATTTCTTTAAATTGTTCAAAATTTCCAACAACCACTTGCCATACATTAACTTTATTTACTCCTTCAACCTCAATTGTATAGGGGCTAAAACCCATTGGCGCTATGGAAAAATCATGCAAAGAATGAGAAAAAAGATGCCTATCTACAAAATCTAGATAATCTTCTAGTTTATCTTCTGAGACTTGATCAAAGAAAGCTACGGCTCCTTCAGTACTTTTATCTTGGCCTATCCTTTTCAACATTTCTGCAGGAAACAATCCTCCGGTGTACCTAGCATTAATTTCAGTTATAAGGATATCTTTGCCTTTGATAAAGAAATCTAAACCACAATTAAATCCTTCAGGTGATGAATAGCCCAACTCCCTTGCATACTCACCTACTTTTAATAAAGCATTCTGTTGAGATTGATCTAACTCAAGATTTGCATTTAAATAGTTTCCTACCCACACACCTTCACTAAAAAGTATTTTTCTTGTATTCGCTATTTCAATATTTGTATCAGATACCAATAAATCTACCGTCATCTCAGTCCATTCGGAATGATTAAGACGTTGCTGCAAAACCAACTCAAGGTCATCATCATATTCTTTTAGATAATCTTTAGCTGCACCAACTGAGTCAATTACAGTAACATTTCTTGCTCCTGAAAGACCCATAACCTTGAGCATTACCTCAGAACCATGATCATTAAGAAAATTGCTCACTTCTGGGCTGTCTAAATTATTCTTTGAACAAACTAAGGTTTGTGGAACGGGAATATTATGTTCTTCTGCTGTCCTTGCAAGATGCATTTTTGAATTGACGGTTTGACTCATCAACAGGCTTTCAGGGTCTTGATGTAATTGTTGATTAGATCTACTGATTAAATGTATAGCGACAAGATCTATATCGCCTCTGTCTCTTTCAACGTTAGCATAATAGGAATCCATAGGATAATAAAAAGCGTTCTCCAGAGGTATTGGTTTTATACCCATGTTATTAAAAAAAGAATGATATCTTGAAAGTACCGTTTGCCATTCCTCCTTTTTAAATTCTTCGTAAAAGGAAGTTTTATCAGAAGGCTTACCCATGTAAAGTGAGGCTACCTGAAGAGCACACATCAAATTTTTATTTTCAGCATCATCTATTAACTGCTTAGCCGTTAGATTTTCTCTTAAAAAATGCAATTCTAAGTCGTCAGCTGACAAAGCATAAAAAACCGGTTTCTCTTGATTGGGGAAGAATGATCCTACTTTCATATAAAAATTTCCTTCATAACCTTTTAAATATGGCGGACCGGACGAGATTTGAACTCGCGACCTCCTGCGTGACAGGCAGGCGTTCTAACCATGCTGAACTACCGGTCCTTGAATTAAAAAAGCATTATACCTCTCTTATAAAATGACAAACTAATAATTATTTACAAGATATTTTGCTCTTTTGTCTCAGCGCTATAGAATTTCTTTTATTATAATAGTAGAAATCTACTTCTATCACTTTTCAAAAAAACATTAAATTTTTATATGAAGATCGGTCTTACCTTATTATTAGTTTTTTGCCAAGTTGCCTTTAGTCACGGTTCAGTGAATGTTCCTGAAAAACATGTCTTGGATGAACATCCTTCAAAAAAACAAATTTTCTTTCCTAATACTGAAGAATATCTAACTATCTCAACAGACCTTCACACTCATTCAGTTTTTTCTGATGGTCATGTTTGGCCAAATATTAGAGTAGCAGAAGCCCTAAAAGATGGTACTGATCTGATCGCTATTACTGAACACCTAGAATACCAACCACACTTGTTAGATATTCCAAATAAAGATAAAAACAAAGCTTTTGTAGAAGCATATCAGTCTGTAAAGAACGATGAACTAATTGTAGTTAATGGCGTTGAAATAACTAGAGATATGCCTACAGGGCATATAAACGCCGTTTTTATTCAAGATGCCAACAAACTTTTTAAAAAGGATGAATCTAAGAAAGCTGAAGCTGAAGCAAGGGTTAAAGAGTGGCTCAAAAACAACAGTTATGAATCTAATCCTGAAGTGTTAAATCATGCTGCTTTAACTAGTTTGTGGCCCTCTGAAGAAGCTATCTCAGAAGCTAACAAGCAAAGAGCTTTTGTTTTTTGGAATCATCCTATGTGGTCAGATCAAACAAAAGATGGAATAGCTCGATTAAGTGATTTTCATAAAGAATTAATAGATAAAAAGCTCTTACATGGGATAGAAATAGTTAATGGTGATTCTTATTCCGAAGAGGCTTTTCAAATAGCAATTGAAAACAAGCTCACACTAATAGGAACTTCGGATGTGCACAACTTAATAGAATGGGACTATATTGAGAGAGGTAGTCATCGTCCAGTAACCTTAGTCTTTACCAATAACAGAAATAAAAATTCAATAAAAAGAGCACTCTTTCAAGGAAGAACAGTGGTTTGGTTTAAAGATTCTTTAATAGGCCTTAAACAAAATTTAATTCCACTATTAGAATCTTGTCTTTCAATCTCTTCAGGAAAATACTTGGATGATACAAATATCTTCACTATTGAAATCAAAAATAATTCTGGTGCTAATTTTGTTTTGAAAAATTTTTCAAACTACTCATTCCAAAATCACGATGATCTGATTAATATTGAACCTAAAGCTTCTATTGAACTAGAAATAAAAACGATAGAAAAAATAAAAAGGCTTCGTCTTCCCTTTATAGTACTTAACGCATTAGAAGCTCCTAAGAAGAATGCGGAAATTATTCTAGAATATGAAGTTGGAAACTAGAAAAACATAGAATTCAAACTAAATATTGATAAAAATGATAAAAACAAAAGAAATTTCTCCAAGAGGTATTTTCTTCAGTTTACTTATTCTTTGTGCTCTTGTATCACCCGAGACGGTACAAGCAAATATAGATAAGAACCAAAAAAAATTTGAAGAAATAGCTTTAAAGATTTGGGAATATGCTGAGGTTGGATATAAAGAATTCCAGAGTTCATCTCTCCTTCAAAAAAGTCTTCAAGAATCTGGATTTAAAGTTAAAAATAATTTAGGCAGCATGCCAACTGCATTTGTTGCGGAATACGGAAAAGGTTATCCAGTTATCGGAATACTTGGTGAATTTGATGCCTTACCTGGAATGAATCAAAGTGCTTCACCTTTCAAAGAAAAGCTTAATTCCGCTGATGCTGGACATGCTTGCGGTCATCATTTGTTTGGAGCAGGATCAGCCTGGGCTGCAGTGGCTATAAAAGAGTGGTTAGAGAAAAATGATAAGCAAGGGACTATTAGATTTTATGGAACTCCTGCAGAAGAAGGGGGTTCTGGTAAAGTTTATATGACAAGAGAAGGTTTGTTTAAGGACGTGGATATAATTTTACATTGGCATCCAGCAAGTTTTAATCAAGCCAATCCTAGCTCTTCAAACTCAAATAAATCAGCTATTTTTACTTTTAAAGGAATCTCTGCTCATGCTGCAACCGCACCTGATAAAGGCAGATCTGCTCTTGATGGTGTTGAATCTATGAATGTTATGGTTAACTTCATGAGAGAGCATATCCCTCAAGAATCAAGAATACATTATGTAATCACAAAAGGTGGCCTGGCTCCGAATGTAATTCCTGATGAAGCGGAAGTGTACTACTACATAAGACACCCCAAGAAGGAGGTAGTAGAAACTTTATTTAACAGAGTGGTGAAAATTGCTGAAGGTGCTGCCTTGGGCACAGAAACTTCTATGAATTATGAGGTAATGCATGGAAATTACCCACTACTTCCAAATGAGACACTGCAAAAGCTAATTTATAAAACTTTTTTAAAAGAAGGAGGGATCTACTACTCAAACAAAGAAAGGCAATACGCACAAACAATTTTTAATACCTTAATTAACCCTCAAGATAGTATAGGAGATCAGGAGACCATAAAGGATTACGAAATTTCTCATAGCTATGGATCTACTGATGTGGGTGATGTTAGTTGGAATGTTCCTACTGGAGCACTAAGAGTCGCTACTTGGGTTCCAGGAACTTCAGCTCACTCTTGGCAAGCAGTAGCAGCAGGAGGGAGCTCAATAGGATTAAAAGGGATGAAATTAGCAGCTAATGTGTTATTTGGAACAAGTAAAGAGCTTTTCCAAAACTATGGAATAATTGAGCAAGCTCAGGAAGAACTCAAAGAAAAAGTTGGACCTAATTTCGAATACTACCCTTTATTAGGAGAAAGAGACCCACCTTTAAACTACAGAGATAACTAAGAATTTCTATCAACTGAAGGTGACACATAAAGCATGAACGTGTCAGCATCAACTAGAAACTTGTAAAAGCCACTAAGACCTTAAAAAAAGGCCAAAACAAAGTTCAGCTAGGGTCTAAACTGTTTACAGCCTTTCGGGTAATAGCCTGGTGATTTGGTAGGAT
>CAZMZZ010000002.1:0-65060 GCA_964571215.1 uncultured Gammaproteobacteria bacterium | reverse complement strand
ACTGGAAAATAGTAAAAATTGCTACAACAAAAGCACAAAGAAAACTTTTTTTTAACTTAAGGAGTAAAAAGAAGGGTTTATCTTGGCTTACTGATGCCGAGGTAGATGCAATATCTAAAGATCTTAATGTAAAACCTTCAGATGTAAAGGAGATGGAAAAAAGAATGAGCGGATTAGATTTATCTTTTGACCCCCTTAGCCTTCAAGAAGGCGAAGAGAGCTCTTTGACTCCAGAACAATACTTAGAGGACTCTGATGCAAATCCAGCTGATATAGTAGAAAAAGAATCCCTTTCAGAATTTAATTCTTCACAATTGCAAGAAGCTTTACAAAACCTTGACGACAGGAGCAGAGAAATAATTCAAGATAGATGGCTTTCTGAGGGTAAATATACTCTTATAGAGTTAGCAGAAAAGTATGGCATTTCAGCTGAAAGAGTTAGACAAATTGAACAAAACGCCATGAATAAAATAAGGCGATCTATTACGATAAATTAATTTTTTTTGCCTAAAAAAACCACTAAACACGCAAACCCTAGAAGCTATGTTATTAGAAATAGTAGGGCTACAGCTTCCCAAAGAAGAAGTATAAAAGAATATTGGCAAGAGTTCGGGGTTAACCCAAAACAGACAGAATTCAAAAAAATATTTCCAAAAAATAGCAGAATTATTGTAGAGGTAGGGTTTGGCTCAGGAGAAAATCTTCTTCATCTTTCTGAAGGTCAAAATAATTTTTATTTTTTAGGAATAGAAGTTTATCTCCCGGGAATAGGCTCCTTAATTAGAAGAGCAAAGGAGAGGGGGCTGATAAATCTTAAAATAATTAATCACGATGCGAGAAGCCTGTTTAGTGACTTCATAGAAAAAGAATCTTTAGAGGCGGTTCTTATTTTCCATCCTGATCCATGGCCAAAAAGAAAGCACAACAAAAGGCGTCTTGTAGATGAGTTTTTTATAAATAATGTATACAAGAGTCTAAAAAAAGGAGGGATTTTGTACTTTAAAACAGATTGGTTGGAATATTTAGAGAAAGTGCAGTTCAAACTGAACAGTGCTCAGAAATGGAAGAAGCTTAAAGCTGAAGAATTACCAATCGCCTTACAATCTATTCCAAAGTCTAAATATGAAGAAAAAGCTATAACAAACAAAAAGCAAATTAATTCTCTTACCTACATTAAGGTCTAATTCAACTTAATCTGTCCTATTTTTTTTATCATTTTTCTAAAAGCAATAGCCCTGTGGCTAATAATATTTTTTTCTTTATTTGAAATTTCTGCCATACAAAACCCTAACTTAGGTAAAAAAAAGACAGGGTCATATCCAAATCCATTTTTACCCTTTTGTTCGGTTGTAATTAAGCCCTCCAGAATGCCATCAGAAAATAATGGTTCAGAATTTTTATCTAAAATACATGCCATTGAACATTTGAACCTAGCTTTTCTGTTGCTACTTTTTTCTAGATTTATTAGAAGTTTATTTATGTTTGCAGTATCAGTTGCCTCTTTTGAGTATCTAGAAGAGAAAATACCAGGATCCCCATTTAAAGAATCAACCTCAAGCCCAGAGTCATCTGCTATAACGCCAGTTCCAACTAAGTCAAATATATGTCGTGCTTTTATTAATGCATTTTCTTGGTAAGTAACGCCGGATTCTTTAGGAAAGACAACTTCATCTGGAACTGAGTCAATTATTAAATTAGTATTTTCTGCAAGATCTCTTAATTCCTTAATTTTTCCTTTATTTTTTGTTGCAAAGGTTATTCTCATAAATTATTTGCAGATTCTATATATTCCAGATGAACTAACTAAATTAGGTCCAAAAGAAAGATAGGATTTTGTTACTCCAGAAGAATTCATAAATAATTTTTCTTCTATAGTAATTTTCAATTCATTACAAAGGAGCTCAAAATCTTTTAACGTACATAAATGTATATTGTCACTGTTATGCCAACTTTCATGAGTGCTTACAGTCTTTGGCATTTGCCCCTTTACCATAAGCTCCACTCTTCTTTTCCAATATCCAAAATTTGGCACAGTTACAATACATTTTTTACCTATTCTTGTTACTTCTTCGAGAGCTAAAAGCGGGTTGTTTAGGGTTTGGATAGTTTGACTCATAATTACTACATCAAAACTATTATTTGAAATAGCCTCCAGACCCTTATCGATATCATGTTCAATAACATTTACCCCTTTTTCAATGCATTTTTGAATGTTTTTTGAGTCTATCTCCACACCCAGTCCTTGAATATTTTTTTCTTTTTGTAAATGAGATAAAATTTTCCCATCTCCACACCCCAGGTCTAGGACGGTGGATCTATTTGAAATCCAGTTATTAAAAATTGCTTCAATGTCCATTTCTAATTATTTAAAAAAGCATTTATAGCTTTTGAGTACCTTTTTTCTGGAAAAAGAAAAGAATCATGTCCCTGGCTTGATTTTATTTCAATATAACTAACATTCTTTTTGGCACTAATTAAGGCATTCACGATCTCTTTAGACCTTTCCGGCGAGAATCGCCAGTCACTAGAAAAGGAAACTACTAACAGCTTCGCTTTTATGGGGTCAAAGGCTTTAACTAAATCTCCCTCATGTTCAGAAGCGGGATCAAAGTAATCTAAAAGTTTGGTCATGATAAGATAAGTATTTGCATCAAAAGTTTCGGAAAAAACATCTCCCTGATGTCTTAAATAGCTTTCAACCTCAAACTCAGCATCAAAACCAAAATTTAATTTACCTTTTTTAAGGTCTCTACCAAATTTATCTCTCATAGCCTCATCCGAAAGGTAAGTGATGTGACCAACCATTCTGGCCAACCTTAGACCCCTCTTAGGTATCTTATTATTTTCTAGATATAGTCCTTCATTGAATTCAGGATCAGAAATAATTGCCTGTCGAGCAACTTCATTAAAAGCTATGTTTTGAGCGCTTAATTTAGCAGCAGCAGCTATGACTCCAGCCTTCTTTATCCTATCAGGATAAGAAAGGCACCACTGTAGCGCTTGCATTCCGCCAAGGCTCCCCCCAATAACACTCTGCCAGGTTTTTATGCCTAATAAATCAGCAAAAATAGCCTGGCAATTTACCCAGTCTGATACTGTTATAAGTGGAAAGTCAGGTCCATAAGGTTTTCCGCTCTTTGGGTTAATACTTTGGGGGCCTGTTGACCCGTGACAGCCGCCCAAATTATTAGGGCAAACAACAAACAATTTATTTGTATCTATAGCCTTGTTAGGACCTATTAGTCCATCCCACCAACCCTTTCTCTTATCTGATTTTTTTCTCAAACCTGCTGCGTGATGATTTCCACTTAATGCATGACATATTAAAACAGCATTATCTTTTTCTTTATTAAGAGATCCGTATGTTTCATAGACAATTTCAATTTTCTCTAAAGTTTCACCACATTCTAGAGTTAATGGTTCTTTGAATGATATCTTTTTAGGTTCAACTAATCCAACTGAACTGTTATCGATATTTTTTCTATTTTCCACCATAAAAAAACCTGTCAGCTTTCGCTAAACAGGCATTGCACGGTTTTAGCGGTATTTTTTAAACGCCCGCAAGCTGTTCAAATCGGCGTTAATGAATCCATTATAAAACAAATAAACAGTCTTAAGAAGAGAGGCAGCTTAAAAACCAACACTTAATCCATAGGGCAGGCCTGCCTCTAGTGCAAAGTTACGTACAAGTATTTGTAGAAAATTCAAAACTATAAAAGCTAAAATGGGTGAAAAATCTAGGCCACCCATAGGCGGCAACACTAATCTAAAAGGTTTAAAAACAGGTTCAGAAAGCTGATGCACAAGGCTTGTAGCGGGATGTCTACTAAGAGGGGCTATCCAACTAATTATTATTCCAGCCAGCATAACCCAAAACAACATTTTAAGGCATATTAGTAATACAGAATAAAATGACCAAATAATAATTGTAGTTGTATTAGAAGTTAAGGCCCCAGCAGAAGAAACAAGAGAAAAAGCTAGATATTGAGTTAAACAGGAAACTATTAAACTAGATATATCTAGGTTGAAAACAGGTCTTAAAATTCTTCTAGCCAGTCTAGCAGGAGGATCTATGAAAGCAGTGAAGCCCCTTACTATTGGGTTGTAGTAATCTACCCTAAATAATCGAAAGAAAAAGTTTAAGAGAATTGCTATTGTAAGCAGATCACAAACTGCTTTTACTAAATATATAGTAGCCTCAGTCATTACCCCTTTTCCCGAGGTCTGAAGACCTCTTTTCTCCAGCTTGAATAGCTGAGATTAATATTTGAGTAAATTTGTTTTCTTCTAACACTTCTATGGCTTTTTCAGTCACACCACCAGGAGAAGTAACTTTTTCTCTTAAAGACTCTGGATTCTCTTTACTATCTCTAGCCAGTTTAGCTGAACCGATTATCATCTCTAGAATAAGGTTTTCAATTTTATTCTCCTCCACACCCAGCCCTTTAGCTGCTTTTTTTAAAGATTCTAATAAATAAAAAACATAAGCCGGCCCTGAACCGATTAATGCGGTGTAGAGATTAAAAGAATCTTCTTTCAACCAGTAAGTTGAACCAACAGAGTTAAAAATTTGTTCAGCTTGCCCTTTGTCTTCAGAGTTGACAGAAGCATTAGAACACAAAGCAGTTACACCCTTTCCTATGCTTACCGGAGTATTGGGCATTGCTCTAATAATTTTTTGTTGGTTGGTTGTAAGAGACTGAAGAAAGTTTATATCTATACCTGCAGCAACAGAAATAAGAAGCAAGTTCTTCAGAGATATAGCGTTCTTGATTTCATGCAGTACTTTCTTTAAGACTTGAGGTTTTACTGCCAAAATAATGGTAGAACACGAAGAAATTATCTCCATATTGTCTAAAGTTACATTAATTGAGTAAAGATCACTTAAGTTGTCTAAATCAGCCTGCTCGGGAGAGCTGGAAAAGATATCATTTTTATTTACCCCATCTTCAATTAGGCCCGATATTAAGGAAGTGGCAATATTTCCTGCCCCTATAAATCCTATATTTTGATTTTTTCTCATTGTCTAGGGCCAAATATTTTAGTGCCTATCCTTATCATTGTTGACCCTTCTTTTATGGCAGCTTCATAATCATCTGACATTCCCATAGAAAGCGTATCTAAATCAGGAAAGAAGTTTTTGAGATAAAGAAAATGATTTTGGATTGAAGAGAATATTTCTTCCTGTTCCTTAACATCTTTTCTTGGTTTTGGAATTGCCATTAAACCCCTTACTTTAAGATTTCTGTATTTCTTAAGCTCATTAATAAAACCTTTAGCTTCCTTTAATTTTATTCCTGATTTACTTTGTTCATTATCAATATTTATTTGAACACACACATTTAAAGGACTTCTATCATTTTGTCTATGAAAATCTAGATTTTCAGCAATTGTTATTTGATCTAAAGAGTGCACCCACTCAAAGAGAGCAGAAATCTTTTTTGTTTTTTTCCTTTGTATTGAGCCAATGAAATGCCATGTAGCAGGCAGCTTAATCTCATCTACTTTTCTCTCTGCCTCCTGTAAAAAGTTTTCACCAAAATTAACTATTCCAAGAGATATAGCTTTATTAATTGCCTCCAAAGGTTGTCCTTTTGTAGCGCCTATAATTTTGATTTCATTCGGATTTCTCTTCGCTTTTTCACAAGACCTTTTAAATGATTTTATGAAAGATAGAAAATTATCAGTTATATCAGCTTTCATTAATGTCATTTACATTGAAGAAGGGGAACTTACCCCCAAAAGAGTTAGCCCATTGAATATAACCTGCTTAACACACTGTAAAAGTAGGATTTTGGCCTGCATCTCCTCTTCATTGTCGACAAGAATCTTTTCTTCATTGTAATAAGCATGAAAGGTTGAAGAAAGATCTTTTAAATAGTAACAAATTAAATGCGGTTCATAGTTGTCACTTGATTTCAAAACAACTTCTGGAAATTGTGTCAATGTTTTTAGCAATCTTGATTCCTTTTCACTATTTAGTAGGTTTGAATTTTTTTGTCCTAGCGCGGTATCCACTTTTCCTTGTGCTGATTCAAGCTTTTTTAGAATACTGCAAATTCTTGCATGAGCATATTGTATGTAATAAAGAGGGTTGTCTTTACTTTGCTTCTTTGCGAGATCTAGATCAAAAGACAAGTGTTGTTCGGCTTTTCTGTTTATGAAGAAGAATCTAGCTGCCTCTGGAGACACTTCATCCATAAGCTCATCGAGAGTGATAAATTGTCCCCCTCTTGTAGACATGGAAATTTTTTTACTTCCTTTTACAAGCGTGACAAATTGAATGAAAATTACTTCCAGTTTATCTGGCTCTAACCCAAGAGCTGTCATAGAAGAATTGACTCTAGGCAAGTACCCATGATGGTCTGAACCCCAGATGTTTATTATCTTGTCATAACCCCTTTTGTACTTATGTGCATGGTAAGCAATGTCCGAAGCAAAATAAGTGGTATGACCGTTTTCCTTTTCTATTACTCTGTCTTTATCATCTTTAAAATTGGAGGATTTAAACCAGAGAGCCCCTTCCTTTTCGTATGTTAGGCCATTCTTTTTTAAAATATTTTTTACTTCATTGATTAAGGAGAGTTTTCCATTCTGAGATTTATAAAGCCCAGTTTCCTTAAACCATAAGTTTTGATTAACACCCATTTTAAGTAAATCTGATTTAATTGAATTAACTATCTTTTCTAAAACGAACTCTTTTATCTCAAAAAACTTTCCTTCAAGGTTTTGTTTTATGAAAGATATAAGCGCATCAAGGTCTTCATCTTTTTTTACTTTTTTTAAGACTTCGATTAATTTTTTTTCTTTATCTAGAGGAACGAAACTTGCTTCTTTACTGTTTTCCTTCTTCTCTTGTTCTTTTGTAATCTGATCAGCATAGGTATTTATATATTCACCTTGATAGCAAAACTTAGGATATGGGATAGCCTTGTTTGTAAACTGTTCGTACCTCAACAAAACACTAAGAGTAAGTATGTCTATCTGCCTACCTTGATCGTTAATATAATATTCTTCATCTACTTTATGACCAGAAGCTCTTAAAACATTAGAAAGCACAGAACCAAAAGCAGCCCCTCTGCCATGACCCACATGCAAAGGGCCTGTGGGGTTGCTAGATACGTATTCTATTAACGTTTTTTTGCCTTTATTTTTACTACTGTTTAGTCCGAATTTATCCTTTTCTTTATTGATTATTTTTAGAATTTCAAAATGATGGGAGTCTACTAGAAAGAAATTAATAAAGCCTGGTTTAGAAAACTCTATTTTTTTTATAGATGAATTTGGGGGAAAATTTTTTATTAATTTCTCTGCTATTTTTTCTGGATCGTCTTTAAGTTTCTGACTCAAAATTAACGCTAGATTTGTAGAATGGTCACCGAATTTCTTTTCCCTGTTATCCTTAATTTCAATTTTTAGCGAAGTTAAATTAAGGTCTTCCCATTCTTTTATTGATTGAATAGCCAAGAGAAGGCTTTTTTGAATTTCTGATTTAACCATTTAAAATTATTTCCTTCCCTGGTATTCCCCGTTTCTTGTGTCAACTTTAACTATATCTCTCTCAGACACAAACAATGGTACTTTGATAACAGCACCTGTGGATAATTTGGCCAGTTTGGTTCCCCCAGAGACTGTATCACCCTTAACTCCCGGGTCTGTTTCAACAACTTGAAGGTTAACAAAGTTTGGTGGTTTAATTGAAACAGGAGATTCATTCCAGAATAAAACTTTACATATTTCTTGGTCAGTTAACCAATTTTTACTAGAACCAATTTTCTTTTCTGAAACTGAGACCTGATCATATGTTGTTTGGTCTAGAAAATACCAATCAGTACCATCAGAGTAAGAAAACTGCATATCAACTTCCCTAACTTCAGCAGCATCAAGATGTTCACCAACCTTACAGGTTTTATCTCCAACTCTTCCGGTTAGTAAATTTCTAAATTTAATTTTGTTAAAAGCTTGACCTTTACCAGGTTTTACAAACTCTTCTTCTATAATTTCGCAAGGTTCATTTTCAATGATAACCTTAAGCCCTGTTTTAAAATCACTAGTAGAGTAAGAAACCAAAATTGAACCTTTGATATAAATTTATCTTAAATTGTTAATAAAGTTTCACCAAATTTTACAGACTTATTTTCAGACAAAAAATGATTATTTAAATTAAGATCTTTAGAGAAAATTAAAATAACCGTAGATCCCATCTCAAAAAAACCTAACTCTTGACCCTTTACTACTTTACTACTTTCTTGAGGTCCTTTCTTCCACACACTTAAAATTTTATTTTTTTTCATTTCTTCTGACCTTATCCAATATGGAATTATGCGTCCTACTAACAAAGCGCCGACACAAACCACCAAATATTCAAATTTTGAGGCTTCTAGAAGAACCCAGGCTCTTTCATTTCTATTATAAAGCTTTGGAATAGTATTTTGAGAGTTGTCATTAACTCCAAACAAAGACCCTCTAATATAGTTAGTTTTAACAATTGATGCTTCTTGTGGGAAATAGATCCTGTGATGGTTTTCAGGAGCAAGATAAATAGAAGAGAAAAAACCACCCTCGAACCTTTTTGCAACCTTTTCATCTTTTAACAAACCTCCAAGACTATAGCTAAATTTTTTTGCCTGAAGTAGTTGATTCTTACAAAGGTATCCGAAGTCTTTTACTTTTCCGTCTACTGGAGAAATTATACTATTAGGGTTTGTATCTATTTGTCTTGATCCCGGTTTTAATTTACGTGTAAAGAAATGATTAAAACTTGAATATTCAGAGGGTATTGTTAAATCAGAATCAGACATATCTGGTTTGTAAAAAAAGGAAAATAATCTTATTAATGGGGTTTTAAAAATGGATTTTTTTGAAGCAGTTAGAAATCCAAAAAGAGAATTTATAATACTTTTTGGTAGAAAAAACTGCATTAAAACCAATAGATCAGGAGCAAACTTATTTGTTGTTCTTTTGTATTCTTCGTAATGACTTATTTTTTTAGTTAATTGAGCTTCTTTTAAATTAATAAACGAATTAATGCAAAAGGTTAAAATTATAGGTCCAAATATGCTCCAATAACCTCCAACTGCATTTAGAGCAATGAAGTAGATTGACCACCATTGAATTAAATTTCCCAAGTAATTTGGGTGTCTACTAAATGCCCACAACCCTTTATTTAAAAGATCTAAAGAGCTCTTTTTTAGAGAATTGAAACTTTCCAACTCTTTCTGAGATTTGTTCTCTAAAGCAAAACCAAATATAAAAATAACCAACCCCAGGAAGTCTAGCAAAGTGAACCTATCAGAGCCTGGCAAGTAATTGATGGAAAAAGTTGAGGAAACAAAACAAGTTAGTAGTAAACTTAAACCCAGCACTTCCTTGATATAAGGATAGTTTCCAGCTAATTCTTTCTCTTTCTTAGGAATTAATGTTTTTGTTAGAGCCAGTCTCATTCCAATAATAGTTAGAAGAAGCGCTGTAAGCCATTGTCTTAACACTATTTCTTGATTATTAAAGTAAAATACAAAGACAAAAGAGGACCAAGCTAGTAAGACAATAGAACAGCCCTTATAGAAAAAATCTTTAGTTAGAGAATCTTTTTTTTCTTTTAATAACCACACACACGAGAGAAAGAGTGTATTAACTAGAAGAATTATTATAAAAAATTCACTTAAAGACATGAAAAAACCCGTTGCGTTGTTAAAAAATTCCCTCTATAGTCTGTCCGCCCGTATGGGGAGGACTCATATTCTTGGTCTTTTAGAATCATATCATTGATTCAATTGGCTTAGAATTTAGAATAAGGAAATATTAGAAATATTGGGAGATACTTTAATGAAGCATCTTTATATTTTGCCAGCATTACTGGCAACAATTTTACTTAACTCGTCTTTCATAGTTGCTGATCAAATTCAGCCTCTTTTGGATGTTGGCTCAGACAGACAAAAAGCAGAAGAAAAGTCTCAGTCTAAAATAGATCAAGCTGACGATGACACATCATTGATAGTAAACGAGTTTAAAACAGTAAGTAAGCAAATAGAGGGTTTACGCGTCTATAACGCTCAACTTACAAAACAGATAGAAGCTCAAGAAGCCAGGCTAAAAGAAATAGACAAGACAATGAAAGAAGCAAGAATTATGCAAAGGCAGATTCCACCCTTTACCAGAAGGATGCTTGCAGGGCTTGAAACATCAATAGAATTAGATTTGCCCTTCCACATGGGAGAAAGAAGAGAAAGAATTGCTTTTGCTAAAGCTGCAATAGACAATCCTACTGTTTCACCTGCAGAGGGTTTACGTCAAGTTTTAGAGGCCTATGAAGTGGAGGCTGAATATGGCAGAAAAATTGATACATACAAAGACACTATTGATATAAATGGTCAGCCTAGAGAGGTAAATATTCTTAGGGTTGGAAGGTTAGCTCTTCTTTATCAAACATCTGATGCTGATGAAACAGGGGCTTGGAACAATAAACAAAGGCAATGGGAAGAGCTGGAGGGTAGTTACCGAAACCCAGCCAGACTGGGCCTCAGAATTGCTAATAAATTAGCTACTGTGGATATGATTGAAGTGCCAGTGCAAAATGCGGAGGTACCAGAATGAATAAATTAAAAAATTTATTATTTGTATTTTTCATTCTAACTTCTTCATCTTTCGTTTTAGTTGCAGAAGAAGAAGTAATAGAAGAAGAAATAAAAGGGCCTTCAAATCCTCAAGAATTATTAGAAATTGTAAGACAAGGACAGTTTGCTGATAGTAAAGAACAGAGAAACAGAGAGGCTCGCTTTAATGCAGAAAAAAGTAAGCAGACCACTTTATTAGCAAACGCTAAGGCTACCAGAGCTAGACTAGAAAGAATAGCAGCACAACTTGAAAAAACTTTTGAAGCTAATGAAGCTCTCTTAGTAGTTGCCGAAGAACAGCTTAGGGAAAGACTTGGATCTTTAACGGAAATATTTGGTCATCTTGCAGGAACTGCTACAGAGGCAAGAGGTATTTTTGAGCAATCTATAACAGCTGCCCAGTTTGGAAAAGACAGAGAGAAATTTCTGACAGATGTTGCAGTTAAGATGGGAGAGGGAATAAGACTTCCAAGCATTTCTGAATTAGAGAGACTCTGGTTTGAGTTGCAGAGAGAAATTAATGCATCAGGAGAGGTAGTAAGGTTTACATCTGATGTAATTGCAACAGATGGTACTGTTAAAGAAACAGAGGTAGTCAGGGTAGGAAACTTTAACGCGGTTACAGATGGACAATACTTAGCTTATGCCGCTAGCAGAGGAATGTACGAGGAGTTACCTGCTCAACCAGCAGGAAGGTATACTTCTACTACTTCAGAGGTGTTTGATGAAGAAGCATTCCCAGTTCAGTTTGCTATTGACCCTACGGGACCTCAAGGGGGTTCTTATTTAGCTAACTTGATTTCCATGCCTGGATTTTTTGGAAGAGTACAAAATGGCGGAATTATTGGCTATATAATTATTATTGTAGGTTTAGGTGGAGTTGGTCTTTTTGTAATGAGAATCCAGTCATTAATGTCAGTTAGAGCTGGTGTAACATCTCAAATTGCATCTTCCACAATCACGGAAGACAATCCTCTAGGTAGGGTTTTAAAGATAGCTCAAGACAACCCTAAGGCTGATACAGAAACTTTAGAACTAAAAATGGCCGAACAAATACTGGCAGAGCGACCGCCTATAGAAGGGTTAAACTGGCTTATCAAACTTATCTCTGTTGTAGCACCACTAGGGGGCTTGTTTGGAACGATAGTAGGTATGATAGAGACTTTTAGTATGATCACTTTATTCGGAACAGGCGATCCTAAGACCATGGCAAGTGGTATTTCTATAGCTCTCTCAACTACTTGGTTAGGTCTTATGGTAGCCATTCCTTTAACTTTTATGTACGCGATTGTTCATAATATATCTAAAGGGATTTTAGGAACTATAGAAGAACAAAGCACAGGAATGGCAGCAGAAAGAGCAGAAGGTAAGTAATAAAAAAGTTTTAGAATCATGTATTTCTTTTACGATCTCTCTGATTCCCTTTTTCAGTTTTTTCAAAGAGGGGGAGATGTTCTATATCTAATCTTTCTTTTAGGCGTGGTTATAACTTTCTTGATGTTTGAAAAGATTTGGTATCTGAGGTTTGAGCACAAGTCAGTTATAAAATCCATAGTTGATACTTGGGAAGTAAGAAAAGAAAAAACTTCTTTTAGCTCCTTGGCAGTAAGGGAGATGATGATTTCTGAGGCTACTCTCAAAATTAACAAAAACGTAGATTTGATGAAAGTGTGCGTTGTAGTTGCACCTTTGTTTGGTTTATTTGGAACTATTACAGGGATGATAGAGGTTTTTTACTTATTAGCAGTTACTGGTGGGGGTGATGCAAAGGCTATGGCGGGGGGTGTTTCGAAAGCGATTATTCCTCCAATGGCAGGACTTGCCGTTGCTTTAATTGGTAATTTTGCTCAACAATATATAAAGAATGTAACCCAGAGAGAATCAGATATGCTGTATGAAAAATTGGCTATACAATAAGAGGTAAGAAATTATGAGAAGATCACCTATAAGTCAGGCTGTAGCAGAAGAAGAAGAGCTAAATTTAACACCTATGTTAGATGTTGTTTTCATTCTTTTGATATTTTTTATTGTTACAGCAAACTTTATTAAAGAACCAGGTTTGGAGGTTAACAGGCCAGATGCAGAGACCTCTACTATTCAAGAAAATGCAGCAATTTTGATAGCTATTGGAAATAATGATGATATATGGATAGATGGAAGAAGGGTTGATGTTAGGCAAGTAAAAGCAAATGTTACTAAACTTTTAGCTGACAACCCTCAGGGTTCGGTTGTTATTCAGGCCGATGAGCAGGCAAGTGCAGATGCTATTATAAAAGTTATGGATCAATCTCGAGATGCAGGAGTTTATGCTATATCGTTAGCATCTGAACCAAAGTTTTAGGTATGGAGTTTTTTCAACAGGACTTTAGAAAACTAGGAAGCTCATTAGGGGCGGCTTTAGCTGCTACATTAGTTCTGTTTGTTTTGATGCAGATTTTAATAGCGGTTGATGAAGTTTCTATTGGTGACAAAGGTATTCGTATTGCTGATGTTACTATGCCAGAAAGGGATCTTGAATTATTACAAGATTTAGAAAGGCCAGATGAAGAAGAACCTCCTCCAGATACCCTTCCACCTGAGTTTGATATGACCCCACCAACCGACCTTGATAATGCTGCACCAAGGCCAAAATTTGATATAAAGGGCAGAAGAAGTGGTGTTTTTGCTGATGGGTCTTATGTTCCAATTTTTAAAATACCTCCCATTTATCCAAGAAGAGCTCAAGAAAGGGGAATAGAGGGGTGCGTTTTATTAGAATTTACTGTAACAAAGGTAGGCTCTGTAAGAGACCCTGAAGTACTCTGGTCTCAGCCAAGCGGGATATTTGATAGAGCTGCAATGCGCTCAGCTTTAAAGTTTAAATATAAACCTCAAATTAGAGATGGGCAGGCAGTAGAAGTGCCGGGTGTTTTAAACCAAGTAACCTTTATAATAGAGGATGCAAGCAAAGGACCGGATTATGTTCCTGAGGGGTGTGATTAATGAAAAAAATAATTTTGAATAAAAATATTATCAAATACCTATTAGTCATCTCTTTGGTAGGCTTTTTACCAGTAGCATCCAATGTTTCCCCTTTAAACTATACAGGAGCTTCACTAGAAGCAGCAGATGATGACAAGAAAAAGAAGAAGAAACGAAAGAGATCAAAAATGCCTAGCAAGAAAGCACAAAAACTCTTTCAACAACTTCAACCTTTACTAGAAGGAGAGATGTGGAGTGAGGCCCTAGTTTTATTATCTACAATAGAGGAAGGAGAGAAATTTACAAATACTGACAGAGCAACCATGTGGTATTACTATGGTTATATCTTCTTTTCTCAAGAAAAGTACGACCAAGCTATAAGAGCTTACAACAATCTTATCAATGCACCAGATGCAGATTACCGACAACAAAATAATGCTATTTATTCTCTTTCTCAACTTGCTTATCTCAAAGGAGATTATAGAGGGGCTATAAAATATCTGTATCTTTGGTTAGAGAATGAAGACGATCCAAGCTCGGATGCTTATGCGTTGCTAGCAACAACTTATTACCAGCTCAAAGAGTTTAGAAATGCTAAGGAAAATATTGAATTAGCAATTGAAATGCAAGAAAGCAGAGATGTCCCAGTTCTAGATGAGAATGGAGAAGAGACGGGGGTTACAAAAAAAGGAGTGGCAAGAGAAAATCATTACTTATTGAAGATGGCAGTCTTTCAGGAACTGAAACAGAAACTTGATGTTTTGCCTATATATGAAATTCTTGTTCAACATTACCCTAAAAAGAGGTATTGGGTTCAGCTATCAGGCCTATATGGCTCAAGAGACAGACAACTAGACCAAATGGGAGCTCTTGAAGCTGCTTATGATGACGAATTGCTAGATAAAGAAAGAGAGTTTCTAGCTTTAGCACAACTCCTTATGATGCATCAGAATCCATACAAGGCAGCCAGGGTGATGGAAGATGGATTTTCTCAAGGAGTTATAAAAGAAAAAGAGAAAACCTTAAAAGCCCTAGGTCAATATTGGCATGCTGCAAAAGAACTAAAGAAAGCCAAACCAGCTTATAAGAAAGCAGCTGCATTATCTGAAGAGGGAGAGTTATTTGTTTTCTTGGGACAGGTGCATTTTGGACTAGATGAATATAAAGAAGCTGAGTTTGCAATTAGAGAAGGTATAAAGAAAGGAAAGCTTAAAGATGAGTCAAGCGCTTATATGCTCTTAGGACAGATTCAGTTTGAGTATCAAAAATGGGAGGAAGCCATAACTTCCTTTAGAAGATGTATAGATGTTGCTGAGAGAACTTTTAGCGATAAAAAAGAAAAAGAGAAAAAGAAGAAGAAGAAGATTCAAGACTCAGCAAGAAAATGGATTGCATACACAGAAGGTGAAGAAGAAAGAGTCGTAGCCCTAGAACTGAAGAAGAAAGCTTTAGGGATTTAATTATTTTCGTTCATATTCCACAAAACTATAGCTTATATTCTGATCTATATCTTTCTTAGAAAACCTCGATATTTCTTCCCACTCTTTTTTTGACCAGTAAGGAAAAAATACATCCCCCCCTTTTACATCAAGATCTATTTCAGTTAAGTACATCTTTACAGCCATAGGCAAAAACTCTCTATATATAAACTCGCCACCAATAACATAAATATCTTTGTTTATCTTTAGGGCAGTGTTTAGAGCTTCCTGGGTATCTGTAACTTCTATTATATTTTTGATGTTTTTAGGATTTCTAGTTAGAACAATATTGTTTCGATTGGGGAGGGGCTTTCCTATTGACTCGTAGGTTTTTCTGCCCATGATTACGATAGATCCGGTGGTCAAATTTTTAAAATGCTGTAAGTCCTCTTTAAGATACCAAGGTATTTTTCCTTCTTTTCCTATAACCCCGTTATTTGCAATAGCTGCAATCAAAATTATATTCATTCTTTTTATATTGCTACTGGAGCAGAAATATGAGGGTAAGGATCATAACCTTCAAGACTAAAATCTTCATAGACAAATTCTGAGATGAGATTTGTTTCTCTATTAATTTTCATTACAGGCAACTTCTTTGGTTCTCTTAATAATTGTTCTTCGACTTGATCAAGGTGATTTAAATAAAGGTGTGCGTCTCCAAGTGTATGGACGAATTCTCCGGGTTCTAAATTTGTCACCTTTGCAACCATAAGTATAAGTAGGGCATAGGAAGCAATATTGAAAGGAACTCCTAAAAAAATATCTGCACTTCTTTGGTAAAGCTGACAGGACAGTTTTCCTTCTGATACATAAAACTGAAATAATGCATGGCAAGGAGGCAAGGCCATATTATCTACTTCAGATACATTCCACGAACTAACAATAAGTCTCCTGGAGTCTGGATTTGTTTTAATTTGATTTATTAGCTCACTTATCTGATCGATAGACTTTCCATCTTGTGTTGGCCAAGATCTCCACTGAGCTCCATAGACCGGACCTAACTCTCCTTTTTCATCGGCCCACTCATCCCAGATACTTACCCCATGTTCTTTTAGATAGTCTATATTTGTTGAACCTTTAAGAAACCATAGCAGTTCATGTATTATTGATTTTAAATGCAATTTTTTAGTTGTAACAAGAGGAAAACCTTCATCAAGAGAAAATCGCATTTGGTAACCAAAAACACTTAAAGTACCAGTTCCTGTTCTATCTTCCTTTTTTATCCCACGTTCTCTTACGTGTTTCATCAACTCCAAGTATTGCTTCATTTATCTTTTATTATATTTATATGAGTAAGCCAATATTATGAAACCAACCAGTATCATAGGCACAGATAATAACTGACCCCTTGTTATAGCACCAAATAGGTCGAAACCTATATGAGAATCTGGTTCTCTAAACATCTCAGTTAAACATCTTATTAGACCATATCCTATGAGAAAAAGAGCAGAAATAGATTTATTTGGTCTTTGTTGCTTACTAAACCACAACAAAAAGAATCCAAGTAAAAATGCTTCGCTAAAAGCTTGGTATATTTGAGAAGGATGTCTGATTAATCCCAAAGGATCACTAGGAAATATAATGCCCCATGGGAGAGAGGTTTCTCTTCCCAATAATTCAGCATTTAAGAAGTTTCCTATCCTGACCCAACCCAAACCAAAGGGTACACATGGAGCAATAAAATCCATTATCTCGAAGAATGAGATTTTCCACTTTCTTGATAGTACCACCACAGAAGTAAGGACCCCAAGCAAACCGCCGTGAAAAGAAAGTCCCCCTTGCCATATATAGAAAATTGAAAAGGCGTTAACCCACAACTGGTCTATACTATAGAAAAGCATATATCCAACCCTTCCTCCAATTACAGCTCCTAATAGTCCGTAAAACATTAAATCACTCAACTGGTTTTCAGAAAGAAAAGATAGTCTGCTTTTTGCTAAAAAATAAATTGTAAAAAAAGCTAAAAGCCATGAAATGCCATACCACCTTATGGCCAAAGGTCCCATCTCAATTAAAACAGGATTAATGTCTGGGAGTATCATTCTGGTGATCTTATCTTTTCAATCATTCGAATAACATTTTCTGGAGGAGCTTTAGTTAGTAAAGAAATAGTTATAGCGACACTTAGGTTTATTAACATTCCAACAAAGCCTATTCCTTCAGGGGAAATAGACAAAAACCAGTATTCTTCATTGTTGAACTGTGGGTTAATAAATTTAAAATAAATTATGTATCCTGAAGTAAAGACAAGACCTGCCAGCATTCCACAAATAGCACCCTCTTTGTTTAGTCTCCTAGAAAATATTCCTAAAAGCAGAGCAGGGAAAAGGGTAGAGGCAGCTAAACCAAAAGCAAAGGCTACCACTTGAGCTACAAAAGCAGGTGGATATATTCCAAATAAGCCAGCAATGCTTATAGCAAGAGCTGTAGCCAATCTACTATAAAGCAGTTCTTGTTTTTCATTTATAGAGGGCATAAATGTTTTCTTCAATAAGTCATGAGAAATGGCTGAGGAGATAGTAATTAATAGACCGGCAGCTGTAGAAAGAGCTGCAGCAACACCACCCGCGGCAACAAGAGCTATAACCCAAAAAGGAAGTTGAGCTATTTCTGGATTGGCCAACACAATAATATCTCTATCGATGTAAACCTCATTATTATTTAATGTATTAACTTTATTTAATACCTTCCTTTCTCCATAAATCCCTCTTTCATCTAAAAATACAGGTTTTACCTCTTCAAGTGCGTTACCAGAAGAATAATTTATTAATCCATCTGAGTTTTTATCTTTCCATGCGATCAATCCAATATCTTCCCAGTTTTTAAACCATTGTGGAGAGTCTGAGTAGGCTTTGTCATGAATTGAGTCTATGAGGTTCATTCTAGCAAAAGCAGAAACTGCTGGAGCTGTTGTGTAGAGGATAGCAATAAAAATTAAGGCATACCCTGCAGATTTTCTTGCAGCACTAAAACTTGGGACAGTAAAGAATCTAACTATGACATGAGGTAAACCGGCTGTTCCAAGCATCAATGCAGCTGTAATGCAAAAAACATCTATCTTACTTTTGGTATTTTCAGTATATGGAGTAAATCCAAGATCTGAGGTTACTCTGTCTAGTTTATCAAGCAGAAACTCTGAGCTATTGACTAGAGTACTTCCGAAGCCCAACTGGGGAATTGGGTTATTAGTCATAATTATAGAAATGTAGATTGCAGGTACCAGATAGGCAAATATTAAAACTGTGTATTGAGCTACTTGAGTATATGTTATTCCTTTCATGCCACCCCAAACAGCATAAATAAAAACTATACACATACCTATAAGAACCCCTAAATTAATATCTACTTCTAGAAATCTAGAGAAAACTATTCCTACACCCCTCATTTGCCCAGCAATATAAGTAAAGGAAATGAAAATTAAACATAAGACCGCTACAACCCTGGCTGTATGGGAGTAATATCTTTCGCCTATGAAATCAGGAACTGTAAATTTCCCAAATCTTCTTAAATAAGGTGCTAGAAGGAGGGCTAAAAGGACATAACCCCCTGTCCAGCCCATCAGGTATACCGAACCATCTTTTCCAAGGAAAGCAATTAAACCTGCCATAGATAAAAAAGAAGCAGCTGACATCCAATCTGCTGCTGTAGCCATGCCATTTACAACGGGATGGATTCCCTTCCCAGCTACATAAAAATCTGAGGTGGATTTAGCTCTGGAAATAAAAGCAATTATTATATATAGACTAAATGACAACCCAACAGTAAGAAAAGTCCACTCTTGAACGCTCATTGAGAATCACTATCCTTATTATTTTTTGAAGCTTCATCTAGTCTCTCCATTAAATATACATAAACAAATATTAAAATTATGAAAGAATATATGCTTCCTTGTTGAGCAAACCAGAATCCAAGCTTAAAACCGCCAATTCTTAAATTATCTAACCAATCAGAAAATAAAATCCCGAAGCCGAACGAAACAAAGAACCATATAGTTAACAAAAATACTAATATTCTTAAGTTTTTTTTCCAATAGGGAGTCTCTTTTCTTAACATAATTTATCTTAAGAGAAGATTAATACCCATAAGAATTACAATAAATGCAAAAGCTATTCTTAGTTTTTTCTGCTTCATTCTATGTGCGATTTTCGCTCCCACAGGTGCAGTAAAAGCGCTTGCAAGTCCTACTAGACAAGCGGCCGGTAAGTATACATATCCGAAAGATTGATCTGGTAAATTACTTTGCCCACTACCCACTAACATATAAGAAATAGAGCCAGCTAACGCTATGGGTATACCACAGGCAGCAGAGGATCCTATGGCTTGTTTCATCTGTAGACCCCTATGGTAGAAATAAGAAACGGAGAAAATTCCTCCTCCGATACCAAAAATTCCAGACAACCAGCCAATTCCTCCGCCTACTACTATCGGACCTAAAATACTTGTTCTTGGATTTTTTTTTGGTGGTGGAAATTCGAAGATCATTTGCACTGAAGAAAGTATAAGGAAAAGCGCTACAAGACTTTGCAAGGTAATACTAGAAAGAGCCCCGGCAGTTATGCCACCTAAAGCCGAACCTAAACATATACTTGGGGCTAGTATCTTAATGAGTTTCCATCTAACTCCTTTTCTGTTGTGGTGGGAGAGGGTTGAGGCAGCAGAACTAAAAACTATTACTCCCAGAGAAGTTCCTAAAACCATATGGGAAAGTATGTCTTGAGAAACCCCTATAGAAGAAAATATATAAAAGAAGGCAGGAATAACTATAATTCCACCTCCTATCCCAAATAGACCTGCTAAAATACCTGAACAGGTACCTAAGAGTAGATATAAAAAAAGATCAATCACTTGAGAATAATCCATTATCTATTATTGAAAGGAGTTCATAAACTAAATTTTTAGATGTGTTTGATAGTTTTTTCATTTAAGGATCAGTCTCCTTTTTTTCAACAAAAGAATTCTTCAGAAAAAGAGTTCATTCTCTTAGCTAATAGAGACGAATTTTATGATAGACCGACTTTGTCTATGCGGTGGTGGGGCACCAATAACAACATACTTTCAGGTCTAGATCAATTGGGAGGGGGCACTTGGTTTGGAGTTACAAAAAATGGCAAGTTTGCTGCTATAACCAACTTTAGAGAAAGAAAAGAAAAGAAATTCACCACTTCTCGCGGAGAGTTAGTCTCTAATTATTTAACAGAAGATTCTGTCTCTGCCGAAGATTACTTATCTAATCTAAATAAAAATCATTACGAGGGTTTTAATCTTCTCTTAGGTACCAAAAAGAAAATACTCTACTTCTCAAACAGACACCCCAAACCCATTCACTTAACTGAAGGAATACATATTCTAGCTAATAATAATTTAAACAGTCCTACAGAAAAGGTAAAAAAAACAAAAAGAGATTTTGAAGAGCTTGCAAAAAACCCATTCGAGTCGAGAAAGGCTATTGAATTTATGAAATCTGATCAAAGCCCTCAAGAAAATTTCTTATTAGAAAATAACGAACAAGACAAGCAAGAGGAGATACCTTTCCGTTTTATTAAATCAGAAGTCTATGGAACTAGGTCAACAACCCTATTCTCTTTTAATTCTGAGGGGGATTATGAGATTACTGAACAAAACTATGCAAAAAATGGAAAAAAACTGAACAGCAAGGATTTTAGGTTTACTACTTAGCATTTTTCCCAGACATAAATGATAAATAGGAAGGCAAAAGTTCTTGTAAAGCTTGTCTGTAGACTGTTTTCTTAAACCATATCACCGAACTCAACGGGTACCAATAGCTGACCCAGTTCCATTTCTTGAATTCAATAGTGTTAGAAGATTTGAGGTTAATATTTGAATCTTCAGATAGCAACTCAGCTAAGAACCATTTTTGTTCTTGGCCTAAAAACTTATTTTTAGATATGAAATAAGAAGGCCTTCTTTCTTCCGGCACTTCATATCTATACCATTTTTTAGATTCATAAATAATTTTTAAGTCTTCTCTCTTAAGACCCACCTCTTCCTCAGTTTCTCTTAATATAGCTTCCTTTGGGGTTTCTTTTTTATCTATTCCTCCTTGAGGAAATTGCCATCCATCATCACTCTTTCTTTTGCACCATAAGACCTGGCCATACTTATTGACTATTATTATGGCAACATTAGGTCTATAGGACTGTTGGTTGAACAATATTTATCTCTTAAAAAGCTCAGAAGTTTCAAACTATAATACTAAAATAAGAATATATTTTTATGAATTTAATTTTGTTTGATCTTGACGACACACTTATCGCAGGAGATTCAGAGAAGGCTTGGATAGATTTTTTAAGGACCAGGGGTTTAATTAGAGACAGCTATTATTTAGAACAATTAGATGCTTATACAACTGAGTATAGAAAAGGAAGGTTAGATGTACATTCCTATGTCTATTTGTTGCTCGAGCCAATAAAAGGAAGGTCTGTGCAAGAGATTAGTAAGTATATAAAGCCTTTTTCAGAACAAATTCTAGAGAGGTTTTCAGATACAGTGACAAAAGATCTTTTGCAAAAACATTCTAAAGACTTATGTTTGGTAGTATCTGGAACTCTTAGTTTTCTAGTGAAAGAAATATCTTCTTTGCTTGGCATTAATACATGTTTTGGTACAGATCCAGAGATCAGAAATGGTATTTATACCGGTGAAATACTTGGGCATCCTAATTTTGGGAAAGAAAAGGTTAGAAGAGTAAAAAGCTGGATTCAAGAAAATCAAATTGACTCCAATCTTTATAAGATAGCTTATTCTGATTCTATCCATGACCTGCCTTTGCTAGAGTTTGCTGATCTCCCTACCGCAGTAAACCCAGATAAGAAGTTAAAAGAAATAAGTTCTAATAGGGAGTGGAAAACAATTGAAAGGTCTATATAAACTCTTCCATTGGAGGGCAGCTACAGACCAAATTCCTATCCCCATAAACATTATCTACCCTACTAACTGGACACCAATATTTATCATGTCTGAGACTATCAACAGGGAAGGCTGCTTCTGATCTGGAGTAAGGATGAGTCCAAACATCAGCAGAGACATGCTCAGCAGAATGAGGCGCGTTTTTTAACATATTATCTAATTTATCTAAATCTCCAGTTTCCACTCTCTTGATTTCTTTTCTAATTTGTATCATAGCTTCACAAAATCTATCTAGTTCAGCCTTAGATTCGCTCTCAGTAGGCTCTATCATTAAAGTTCCTGCTACTGGCCAAGACATGGTTGGAGCATGGAAGCCATAATCTATTAGTCTTTTAGCAATATCCTCAACATCTATATCTGCACTTTCTTTAAAACTTCTTACATCAATTATGCATTCATGTGCTACTAAGCTGTTTTCACCTTTATAGAGAATTTGAAAATGCTTTTTTAAGCGGTGAGCTATATAGTTTGCATTAAGGATAGCTGTCTCTGTTGCTTTTCTTAATCCAGAAGCCCCCATCATTTTGATATACATCCAGCTAATAGGAAGTATGCTAGCGCTTCCCCACTCTGTAGCACTTACTGGTCCGACAGGAGATTCCTTAAAATGATTTCCAGGAAGAAAGTCTTTTAAATGTTTTCCAACCCCAATTGGACCCACGCCAGGACCGCCTCCTCCATGTGGAATGCAAAAAGTCTTATGTAAATTTAGGTGAGAAACATCCCCTCCAAATTCTCCTGGGTAGCATAGACCAACCATAGCATTTAGATTTGCACCATCTATATAAACTTGACCTCCATATTTATGCACAATCTCACACACTTTCCTTACAGTTGTTTCAAATACACCGTGGGTAGATGGGTAGGTGATCATAATTGACGAGAGGTTTTCAGCATTTTTTTTTGATTTTTCTTCTAAATCTTTTAAATCTATGTTTCCATCTTTATCGCAATTAACAGGAACAATTTTCATACCGACCATTTGTGCTGAAGCTGGGTTAGTTCCATGAGCAGATACCGGTATAAGACATATGTTCCTCTTGTTGTCTCCCTTACTCTCATGAAAAGCAGCAATTGCTAACAGTCCGGCGTATTCTCCCTGTGAACCGGCATTTGGTTGTAAAGAAATCTTTGAATAACCCGTAATTGTCGCTAATTGTTTTTCTAATTCTCTAGTTAGTTGTTCATATCCAAGAGTTTGTTCTTTTGGAGCAAAGGGGTGAATCGAAGAGAATTCTGGCCAGCTGACTGGTAGCATTTCTGCTGTGGCATTTAATTTCATGGTACAAGAACCCAAGGGAATCATTGCTCTATCAAGAGCCATATCCTTTTCGCAAAGCCTTTTTATATAGCGCAACATCTCAGTTTCTGAATGATAGGAATTGAAAACAGGGTGCTCAAGATATTTACTTGATCTGAGTAGATCTTTGGGGATAGAAGCAGTTTCTGGTTTAACTTTATTAGTAGATTTAACTGAAAATATGGAAAGAATATTGTTTAAAACTTCTTCGTCGACACTTTCATCTAAAGATATTCCTATGCAACTTCTATCTATCTCCCTTAGATTAATGCCTTTGTCTGAAGCAGACTTAATTAAAGAGGATGTTTTGTTACCCGAATCTATAACTATTGTGTCAAAAAATTGCTTAGTTTTTAGTTTATACCCTTCATTCTCTAATAATTTTGCTAATTTTATGGTATTTTTATTGACTTCTTTTGCTATAGATTTTAACCCACTAGGCCCATGATAGACTCCATAGAATCCTGCCATAATAGCTAACAAAGCCTGGGCTGTGCATATATTACTAGTGGCCTTCTCTCTTCTTATATGTTGCTCTCTTGTTTGTAGGGCCAATCTGTATGCTATCTTTCCTTTTTGATCTACGGAAGCACCCACAAGTCTGCCAGGTAAAAATCTTCTAAATTCCTTCTTTACAGACATAAATGCTGCATGCGGCCCTCCACAACCCATTGGAACCCCAAATCTTTGAGAAGAGCCAATGGCTATATCAGCTTTTAACTCTCCAGGTGATTTCAACAAACATAGAGCTAAAAGATCAGTCGCTAAAATTGTCAGAGCTTTATTTTTTTTAGAATTATCTATTTCTTGGGAAAAAGAATTAATTTCACCTTGTGCATTTGGGTATTGAAATATAGCTCCAAAATAATCTTCTTTTATACACGAAGACGAAGGTCCTATTATTATATTTATGTTTAAAGGTCTCGCTCTTGTTTGAATAACTCTAATGGTTTGTGGAAAACAAAGCTCATCAATGAAGAAATTATTGGAGGTGGATTTTGAAACTCTTTTAGCTAAAGTCATAGCTTCTGCAGCAGCAGTAGATTCATCTAATAAAGAAGCATTAGAAATATCTAAGCCAGTTAGGTCACTGACCATTGTTTGAAAGTTTATTAAAGCTTCAAGTCTACCTTGTGAGATTTCGGGCTGATAAGGAGTGTAGGAAGTATACCAACCTGGGTTTTCAAGAACATTTCTCAAGATAACCTTGGGCGTAAGGGTGTTGTAGTAACCTTGTCCTATAAAAGAGTGACGCAGGCTGTTCTTCGAAGCTATATCTTTTAGTTGTTTTAAAGCTTTCTCTTCAGAAACCCCTTCTTCTAAATGTAAACTAGAGTTGTTAAGAATATCTTTAGGTACAACCTTTTTAATAAACTCTTTGTGAGACGAATAGCCAAGCTTTTCAAGCATTTCTATGCTTTCTATGTCTGTTAATCCTATGTGTCTGGAGGAAAATGACTTTAAAGCAGAAGAAAGATTTTGGGATGAAGTTTTATTAGATTCAGACATTCAATCAGTCTTCACAATGCTCACTGTACTCTTCTGGTGAAAGTAAATTTTCAAGTTCAGATTTATCAGTTGCTTCTAACTTAAAAAACCAACCTTCCTCAAAGGGAGAAGAATTTATAATTTCTGGAGAGTCTTCCAAAGAAGAGTTAATGTCTATTATTCTGCCGCTAACAGGCGAGTAAATTTCTGAAGCTGCTTTTACAGATTCAATAACAGCTATTTCATCCCCTTGGTTGACTTCTGAGTCTAACTCCGGAAGTTCCACAAAAACAATATCCCCAAGCTGTTCTTGAGCATAATCACTAATACCTATGACAACTATTGAGCTTTCTTCTTCTTTTGCCCATTCGTGGCTAGATAAAAATTTATAGTCTTTGGGTATGTCTTGCATGAATTTTTGTCCTTAAAAAACTATTTTTCCTTCTTTAACAAACCTTGGTTTACCTATTGAAGCTTCAATTATTTTTCCTCTAACTTCTGAAAAGCAATTCTTTTTGTCAGTAGGGGGTATTCTAGCTAAAGCTATGCATTTTTTCAGTGTTGGTGAATAAGTTCCACTAGTTACTATACCTTTAATATTCTTATTATGATCGAGGAACACCTCATGATTGGATCTAACTATGCTCTTATCTTTAAACACAAGACCTTTTAGGGTGTGGTAGTCTCCTTTTTCTTTTTTTAGTTCATATGGTTTTTTTCCTATAAATTCCCTTTTTTTATCTTCTAAAGAAACTGTCCAAGCCATATTACATTCCAGAGGAGAAATCTTATCGTTCATTTCAAAACCATAAAGATTCATTCCTGCCTCTAATCTAAGGGTGTCTCTTGCCCCAAGTCCTGATGGATTTGCACCACTTTCAACAGCTAGCAACCAGATTTTTTTTACTTCTTTAGAAGGAACCATTATCTCCACCCCCATTTCTCCTGTATATCCAGTTTTACTAACCAAAATCTTATCTTCAATTACACCCTGAAAAGCTTTCTTATCTTTAAGTTGGCTTATTAAATTTTTAGAAAGAAATTGAGAAATTACTTCTAAAAAATTTGGACCCTGAATAGCAAGCATTGAAATATCTTCTCTTAAGGTCATTTCTGCTGAATGCTTTTTTATGTGCTGATTTATCCAGCTGATAACTTTCTCCTTAGTAGCACAATTTACTACTAACCTATAACCAAAAGGCATTTTATATACAATAAGATCATCCAATATCCCCCCCGATGCATTAAGAATTGCCGAATATATTGCATCTGCATTATCCGTTAAACTTTCAATGTCATTGGCTAATAATTCTCTAAGAAAGGACTTACAACTAGGTCCTTTAAAATCCAAGATGGTCATATTGGAAACATCGAAAACACCACACTTTGTTCTAACCATTAGATGTTCTTCTATTTGAGATCCAAAATTTAAAGGCAATTTCCATCCATTGAAATCAGTCATCTTACCTGCATTAGCAAGATGAGTTTCGAAGAGAGTAGTTTTTTGATTCAATACTAAATATTTTTAAGAGTCATTTTACTTTTTTTTAATAAATGGGTCCCCAAAAAATAGTTTTATCCACCAATTCTGTGGATAACATTGTTGATACTTTTATGTTTCTTAACAATTGTCTACGCTAGAAAGATTGATCAATATTTAAACACAAGCTAAGAGGCTGTAATGAGAATTGGCAAGGTGGTATTATTTGAACTCTAAACACCAGACTGCAAATATGGACATCTCATTCAATAACTTAAAAGAGCTTGAAGAAAGGTACTCTGGTATGAAATCTAAGGGTTTTAACTTAGACCTAACAAGAGGAAAACCAAGTGATACTCAATTAGATCTATCAAACGAGATAGATGGGATTTTATTAAAAAGCTTTGTTTCAGGGGGTGTAGATATTAGAAATTATGGAAATTTAAAAGGATTGCCTGGTTGCAGGGAACTCGGTGCAAAAATCCTAGGATTTCCTTCTAGAAATGTCATTGCTGGAGGAAATAGCAGTTTGACGCTAATGTCTCAGTACTTGATGAGTCTTTTTTTACATGGTTCTGGAAAGGGTTCTTGGGGATTAGATAAAAGAACAACCTTTCTTTGTCCATCTCCTGGTTATGACAGGCATTTCAAATTATGCGAAGAGTTTGGGATTAATATGATACCAGTTCCTTTAACAGGAGAAGGTCCAGACATAGACTATATTAAGAAAATATCTAAAGCAGATAGCTCCATTAAGGGAATATGGTGTGTTCCTAAACACTCTAATCCAACAGGAGATATATACAGCGAAAAGTGTATTAAAGGTTTACTAGAGCTAAATAATCAGCTGGAAGGAGAATTCAAAATTTTTTGGGATAACGCTTATGCAGTCCACGACTTCTTACCTTGTACTTCATTACCTAATATTTTTGATTTAGCTACCGAACTAGGTTACTTGGATTCAGTAGTAGCGTTTGCTTCAACTTCAAAAATAACTTTTGCAGGAGGGGGGGTAAGCTTTATAGCTTTATCAGAAAATAATTTAGATTTATTTTTGAAACACTATTCTTCAGTAACTATTGGACCAGATAAGGTTAACCAAGCAAGACACGAGAATTTTTTTAAAACTTATGAAGACCTAGAATTACATATGCAGAAACACGCTGAGATAATTAGACCTAAATTTGAGATAGTAGACAAATGGCTATCTTTACAAAACTATGGATCTTGGACTAAACCCTCAGGAGGCTATTTTGTGTCTTTTAACACCAAACCTGGGCTGGCCAAAAAAACAATTCAACTGGCTTTAGATTTAGGCCTTAAAATCACTCCAGCAGGGTCAACTTACCCTTATGGTGTAGATCCTAAAGATGAGAATATAAGGCTGGCACCAAGTGCCTGTTCTGTCGATGAACTTGAAGAAGCTATGGAGATATTTGTTACTTGTGTATCTCTTGCTACCCTGAAAGGGGAGAATTAATTTTTGCTTTGGTCCAAGATTTTATAAGATTCTCCATCAAAATCTCCAAAAAAAACATTTACATCTGGGTGCTCTACTGGAGACTTGCTATCATCAACTAGTAAGTTTTGTTGCGAAACATAGGCGGAATAGAAAATCTGATCGTTTTCAGCAAATACATGATAAAAGGGCTGGTCTTTTCTTGGTCTCATGGCGCTAGGTATAGACTGATACCATTCTTCTGTGTTATTAAATTCTGGGTCTACATCATAGATTACACCCCTAAAATCAAGATATTTATGTTTTACAACCTGACCAATAGAATATTCAGTTTCAACAATGTCTTTCATTTCAATAACTCTTTTAAGTCTGCTGAAGCATCAAGAAGGCTATCAGAACTTATTTTTGTTCTATTTGCAACTAGCTTTTTGCATACCATAAAATCTTTTGGGTTGTTTACTGCATCTGCAGCAATTAAACAATTTTCCTTTAGATAAAAAAGTAGAAAAGATTTTTCTCCTTCTCCTTCTCTTTTTATAGTCCTATCATGGTCGCCGGAGAGACCCACAATTTGCAATTTATGATCATATTGATCAGACCAAAACCAAGGAATTTGGTTGTAGGGTGTTTTTTCTCCAAGTATGGAAGAGGCTACAGTTTTTCCTTGTTCTATAGCGTTGTGCACCGATTCTAGTCTGAGTCTAGACTGCAGAGTTTTATTTGGATGGTTTGTACAATCTCCACAAGCATAAATATCTTTATCTTCAGTCTGGCAATATTCGTCAACCCAGATACCGTTTTCACACTTTAGTCCGGCTTTAGATGCTAACTCCTGGTTAGGTAGTATACCAGCTCCAATAACAACAAAATCAGCGTCTATTTCTAGGTCTGTACAATAAACCTTTGATACTGAATCATCTCCTCCGAATGACTCTAGGGCAGCATTTAGGAATATTTTCACCCCATTTTTGGTGTGCAGATTTTGATAATATTCTGAAATTAGTGGATCTACAGTTCTGTTCATCACTCTATCAGCCATTTCTATAACACTTACTGAAATACCTGATTGATTAGCAACAGCAGCCACTTCTAGACCAATGTATCCAGCTCCTACTATTACTAAACTCTTTTTGTTTTGTATTAGACTCCTAATGTTGTCTGCATCCTTTATGCTTCTTAAATAATGAATGTTTGAGAGTTCAGAACCATCTACGTTTAGTTTTCTTACCCTACTCCCTGTAGCAATTACTAATTTATCGTAACTAATAATGTTTCCATCATTCAGTTGTAAAGTTTTCTTTTCCCTATCTATACTTTGAACGGTTTTATTAACAACAAGTTCTATTTCGTTGTCTTTATAAAAATCTATATTTTTAGTATGAACCCTTTCAAGGCCAACTTTTCCTAATAAATAATCTTTTGATAAAGGCGGTCTTTGGTAAGGAATATGTTCTTCCTCTGCAATAACAGTTATTGATTCTTTATAGTTGCCTGATCTTAAAGAAACAAGACATTGACTGGCTGATTGACCCCCTCCAACAACAACAACTTCACTCATACAAAAAATACTCGAAAAAAATTGTAAATAGAAATAAAGTTTACAGCTTATTGTTAAAAAAAGAGAGGTTTAAATGGTTGGAGTGTTTGCTATTTTAAAAATACAAGAAGGTACAAACAAAGAATTTGAGAGTGCTGCTCGACAAATGGAAGAGGCAGTTAAAAAAAATGAGCCGGGTAATAATTACTATAATTTCTATAAAGGGAAGGATGACACGACATATATAGTTATGGAAAGATATAATTCTCAAGAAGATTTAGATGCCCACTCTCAAACAGAACATATGAAAACTATAGGAGCTGAAATGGGGAAATACTTGTCTGGAGCCCCAGAAATAAAAGTTTTCGAGAGTTTATAAGCTTAATGCAGATGTGGTTTGGCTAAATATTCCTTTGAAGCCATTTCCTTTATTCTGCTGTAAGTTCTTTGAAATGGTTTAGAAAGGTTTGATCCTTTATATATCTTGTGAATGCTTACTTGTGATGAAAGTAATAAGTTAACATTTCTTTCATAACATTCATCAATTAAAGCAACAAATCTTCTTGCTTGATTATCTTGATCTTCGGTAAGTATTGGTATGTTGGAGATAAATAAAGTGTGAAATTCTTTACATATTTCGATGTAGTCATTAGCACTCCTTGGCCCATCACAAATTGATGTAAAATCAAACCAGACGACACCCCCATATTTTTTGATTGTAGTAATGCTTCTTCCAAGAATTTTAATACTACCCGTAGACACTTCCTCTCCAAGCATCAAGGCTTTGAAATTTTTCTCGAGGACATTTTCAGATTTATCTTCTTCTGATAGCACATGAATTGCAGACTTTTCTAACTTTCTAAGTCTGTAATCTTGCTTTGATTCTAGTTTATAGATATTACAATTTTTTATAATCGTATTGATAGTTGAGTAGAATCTTTCTCTATGAAGACCCCCTTTATAAAGATGATCAGGATGAGAGTTAGAGGTGGTAATTAGGGTAATACCTGACAAAAAAAGCTTATCCAGAAATCTAGATAAGATCATCGCATCACCGATGTCTTCTACATAGAATTCATCGAGACAGAACACTCTGTATTTTTTGCTAAGTTTCTTTACAAGCAAGGATATTGGGTCTTCTTTTCCAGACAAACCCTCCAGCTCTTCATGAATATTTTTCATAAACCTATGGAAATGTATTCTTTGTTTTTCTTTAATTTTTAAACTTTTAAAGAAGATGTCCATTATTTGAGTTTTTCCCCTTCCAACCTCTCCATAAATGTAAATACCCTTTATATTTTTTTTTGTAAATAGTCTGTTAGACTTTGATGAAAGGCTGATATGTAGCTGATCTAAATGTGTTAAAAGATTTAATTGAGCATCGTCTGAAGTTAAGTCTCCACCCGACAGCATTTCCTTATATATTTCTGAAGGTTTCAAAAAAACTTTGTCGTTCAGAGGTTATTGGGGTTATGTGTAAAACTATCTATCTCTTCGTCTACAGGTGACCAATTTTCAGCAGTAGAGTTCCAAAAACTGGATTGAACTTTTATCCAAGAGGAATCATCCAGACTTCCAGCTTTAATAAATTTTATTTCTTTCATTTCTTCTACAAAACTTATCAGAGGTGACCCACATTCGGGGCAGAACCCCCTGTTAACATGTCCTCCGTCTTTTCCAGTAACAGAGAAAAATTTTATTTCTCCATTTATAACAACAGAAGAACTTGGAATTAGAACGATAGTTGCTTTTCCACTGCCCGTTGATTTCTGACAATCTTTACAATGACAATGGTGGGAAGAAATCACGCTATCTTTATCAAAGTTATATCTAACCAAGCCACACAGACAGCCACCTTCAACAGAATTTGTCATAATCCCCCTTATCTTATTTTAAGAAATAATTTTGGTGTTGATTCTAAGTATTTTATGTATTCTGGGTCTTTTCCCCATCTCTTGAAAGCCTTGTTTTCTAGCATAGGTATACCACTTATTTTTGTTAATAGCACATAGACAAATACAGGAGAAATTAATGTTATTAATTGCCAACCCTCAAGCACAGGGAGAGCAATCATAGCAATACCTGACCAAAGCAATATTTCACCAAAATAATTTGGATGTCTAGAGAACCTCCAAAGACCTTCATTAATAAATTTATTTTCATTTTCACTTTTTTTATTAAAAGCTGTTTTCTGTGAATCAGCTATAACTTCAATAGAAAATCCAACAATCCATAAAAAGAGACCCAAGAAATCCAAGAAGTCCATGGAAATTTCCTTAGTTGCAGTCAAGGCAGCAAGAGCAGCACAGCTTGTTATAAAAACCCAGAGACCGCCAATGGTCCATGTTGCAAGAAACCACCAAAATTTAGTTTTCATTATATTGAATCTGCTGTCTTCTCCTTTTTCTTTTACTCTAAGAAATAAAAAGGTTCCAAGACGCAAAGCCCAAATTCCTACTAAGCCAATTAACAATATACTTCTTGGGTCTGTGTCTGGCTTATTTAAGATAGCGAAAGCAAGAACAGCTATATAAGAAATTGAACCAGTCAAATCAAAATAATATTCTGTTTGATATATATAAGAAGGGATAAAAATTATCCAGTGCAACAAAAAACCTATGACTCCACATAGGGCAAACAACGAATAACCACCAACAAAGATGCTTCCCTTACTTGCCGAAAAAATTATTCCTGTAGCTATCAGTAAGCAAATTAAAATGCTAAATATTGATAATTGTGTGCTCATAGAAGGATTATAAAGAAATTAGATTATGATGCCCACGGTTTGAATTGAACTACTAATTCAAGAATTGTCAGAAAACAGCGTTACCTAAATGTCTGTAGATGAAGGTTTTTTACAAGGTATAAAATAACTTATCTATATATTATGTAATTTGTACTTTAAGTTCTTCTTTTACAAGTTCAGTTTCTGCTTGGATCCTTTTTTTTGCAAAATCTATATATTCTTTATCCATATCAGTACCAATACCTCTCATTTCTAATAGTTGTGCTGCTAAGACAGTTGTTCCAGTGCCAACAAAGGGATCATAAACAAAACTGTCTTTTTTTATACCACTAAACTTAATGCATTGAATCGGGAGTTGCAGTGGAAAAGTTGCAGGATGATTACCTCTGCTAACCTCTCTAAAGTTATGGTCACTTTTTGCGCCAATTTTTTTTGAAAGTTTGCTTGTAGGTGTATAAGGAATAAACCAAGCATTTCCAATGCACTTCGGTTTATTTGGATCATATGGATTTTTCCTTATTTCTTCCTTTAATTGTAATTGAAAATCTTTTTTCTCTTTATCTGATGACTCTGATAAAAAGGTTTTATAGTTTTTATATCCTAGCCTTTTACAGATTTTTCTTCTTGCTACGGCTGTATATCTGCTTTCACTATATAATTCTGGATATTTGTCGTGAGTTGTATTTCTTTGTCCGATAGCTAATCTATCCACCTTAACATTTCCATCTTTTGTAAAGTGATAAATACTCTCAGTTGTATTGCTTGCATATCTTTCAGAAGAAATTGGCTTATATTGACCGTAGGCTTTCTCATGGAGTGCTATGTGTTTAACCCAAGTAAAATTATTTTGTAAAACAAAATCTTTTCTAAAAACCTGGCAGACGTCTATGGCAATATATGGATTTGAATTTATTGCTCCTATATTTAAAAAAAGATGTCCATTATCCTTTAGAATTTTTTTTATCTTCTTCGAAATAATAGCAAGCCAGTCCAAGTATTCTTTGGTTGAAAGATTGTCCTTATATTTAGAATATTTGACATTGTGGTTATATGGTGGGGAAGTTATTACACAATCTATGGATTTGTCTTTTTGAGAGGACATCCATTTAATGCAGTCTTGAGTAAGTAATTGAGGAAATTTCATTAATACTTAGAGAAATTTCTACAATTATATACTTTTCATAATAAATTCATTACAGATAAAGTCTGAACACCAGTACCTTTTGGTCAACTCAATCCGAGTCTAAAATTAGTGGTGCCCAGAGGTGGAATCGAACCACCGACACAAGGATTTTCAGTCCTTTGCTCTACCAACTGAGCTATCTGGGCAAAATAAAGTTGGGAATTGTATACAAATATCTTCTGCTTAAGAAGTTACTCTTCTTTTTCCGGCTTGTAGCCACCGGGTTTAGCATAATCTTCTCCAGCAAAAAATAACTCCATTTGTTCATTAAGCCACTTTCTAGATTCTTTACTCGTTAAATTAATTTGACCTTCATTAATTAACATTTTTTGGTGGTCTAGCCATTCAGCCCAAGCTTTTTTTGAAACGTTTGCATAAATCTCTTCTCCTTTAGGGCCGGGGTAGGGAGGAAGATCGAGACCTGGCATATCTATTCCATATTTTCTGCACTTTACCAATCTAGTCATCAAATATTTATTCTTCTAAAAATCTTTTTACCGGAGAAGGCACTCCTAAACTTTTTAATCTTGTCTTTTTTATCCATTTGTATTCTCCACTATTAGGGTCGTGTTGCATACAGTTTTCTATATTTAATAAAAAAGGTTTAGCTCTGAGATTAAAATGACTAAAGTTATGTTTTATTACTGGCAAAGATTTTAGTTTTTTCTCTTTTCTTTTAAATAAGGATAGACATACATTTCTTAATCTCTCTTCGCTGTTAGACTCAGGAAAGGACCAGAGTCCTGCCCAAACACCTCCTTTATTTCTTTTTTTTAACAACACATTTTCATTTTTATCTGTGGCTATTAGCCAATATACAGTTTTAGATGGTTTAGGTTTTCTATTCACTTTTTTGGGAATGTGCTGCGTTAAATTATTCTTAAAAGCAAGACAACTGCTATTAACAGGACATTTTTTGCAATTAGGATTGGATGTTTTACAAATTAAAGCACCCAAATCCATAATTGCTTGATTGTAAATTGCGCATTGGTCAAGGGGAGTCAATTGCTCAGATATAGTCCAAAGTCTTTGAATATTTTTGGTTTTACTTAGATCTCCTTTAATCTGTTCATGTCTAGATAAAACCCTTTTAACATTGGCATCAAGAATGGAGGCTTTTTTATTAAATCCTAAGGATAGAATTGCTCCTGCTGTTGATTTTCCAATTCCAGGAAGAGATATAAGTACAGGAGCTGACTCAGGAAGCCTGCTATTAAATTTATCGACAAGCAATTTTGAGGTTTTATGTAAGTTTCTAGCTCTTGAATAATATCCTAAGCCTGACCAAAAACTCATTACCTCTTCTTCGGTTGATTTAGCAAGCTCCTTAACATTTGGAAATCTTTTTAAGAAAGAGATATAGAAGGGGATAGCAGTAGCGACTTGAGTTTGCTGTAACATGATTTCAGAAATCCACACCTTATAGGGGCTTTTTTTTTGCTGCCACGGAAGGTCTTTTCTACCTTTCGTTTTATGCCATCGAATTATTTTGGTGCTGAATTTCATAACTAAATAGTTAGATTTTATAACACCTTAATATGTCTAGTTAGCTATATCAGCTATAATGCGCCTCCTCTTTTTATAGGCTACGAGACAGAAATGAGAAAAGCAGAAATCAATAGGTCTACAAGCGAGACAGAAGTTAATATAGTCATCAATCTTGATGGCAAAGGAAAGACAGTTTTTGATACAAAATTACCTTTTCTAGAACATATGCTTGATCAGATAGGGCGTCATGGAGTAATTGATCTCGAAGTTAGAGCAAAGGGCGATCATCATGTTGATGATCACCACACGGTAGAAGATATTGGTATATGTTTAGGTCAAGCTATTGCGCAAGCAGCAGGTGAAAAAAAAGGAATAAATCGATATGGGTATGCTTATGTTCCTTTAGACGAATCTCTCTCAAGGGTAGTTTTAGATTTCTCTGGAAGACCAGGGTTATTCATGAACGTAGACTTTAAAAGTGACAAGGTTGGAAATATGCAGACAGATCTTTTTAAACACTTCTTTCAATCTTTTTGTAATCATTCTTTTGTTACACTTCATATTGATAATTTCTACGCTGAAGATACGCACCATCAGATAGAAACAATTTTTAAAGCTTTTGGCAGAGCTTTAAGGATGGCCCTACAACATGATGATAGGCTTTTAGACTCTATACCCTCTACCAAGGGTTCTCTGTAAGAAAGGAGTAAAGCGGGTGAATAAGGTAGCTGTAATTGATTACGGCATGGGCAATTTACATTCTGTAGGGAAAGCTTTAGAGAAAGTTTCTTCTAAAACAAAGGTCATCATAACTTCTGATAAAAAGGAGATTAATGATTCAACAAGGATAGTAATACCTGGAGTTGGTGCTATTAGGGACTGTATAAATTCTTTAAGGTCTGAAAATCTCTTACAAGTGATTCTTGAGAATTTGAAAAAAAAGCCCACTTTGGCTGTTTGCGTGGGTATGCAAATTCTTTTAGAGAAAAGTGAGGAAAATAATGGAGTTATGGGTTTAGGAGTATTGAATGGCGAGGTTAAAAAAATTCCAAATAGGCCCGATATAAAAGTTCCCCATATGGGCTGGAATCAAGTTGAGCAAATTAAAGATCATGAACTTTGGAAAGACATAGAAAACAGGAGCTATTTTTATTTTGTTCACAGTTATTCTTGCTTTTCTTCAGATTCAGCTATTGGTAAGACTGAACATGGTGCAAAATTTATTTCAGCTATTGCTGATCAAAACGTCTTTGCCGTCCAATTTCATCCAGAGAAAAGTCAAAAAAATGGATTAGCTTTCTATAGAAATTTTTTAAATTGGGAAGGTGAATCTTAATGATAATAATACCCGCAATAGACATAAAGGGTGGTAGATGCATTAGACTGAGGCAGGGGAAGATGGAAACAGAAAAAGTCTTTTCTGATGAGCCTTTAGAAATTGTAGAACAGTGGATTTCTCAAGGTGCAAAACTAATACACATAGTCGACCTTGAAGGAGCGTTAAGAGGTAGACCAATAAATGATCAGATTATAAAAAAAATTTCTAGTTCCTTTACTAATGTAGAGTTTCAAGTGGGAGGTGGTATAAGAAATATCTTATCAGCTACATCTTATATTGATAATGGGGTATCAAGAGTGGTTTTAGGAACACAGGCAGTTGAAGATCCTGAATTTCTTGAAGAAATATCTTGGTTATACCCACAAAAGATAGTCTTAGCAGTAGACTTTCTTGAAAATCAGGTAAAAACAGGTGGTTGGGAGCAAGAATCAGGTCTTACACCAAGCAAGTTAATAGATAGATTTAAAGATCTTCCTCTCGCAGCCATCGTTATAACTGATATATCTAGAGATGGCATGATGCAAGGTCCCAATTTAAGATCAATTTCTCAATTGTCTTCTTTATGTGAGACACCAATAATAATTTCTGGAGGAATCTCTAATCTTAATGATCTGAGGTCAATAATAAAAATCAATCACGAAAATAAATCAGAAATTATATCTGGAGTTATATGTGGTAGGGCTCTCTATGAGAATTCTTTTACTTTGAAGGAAGCTATAACTTTAGCTAAATAATCACTATGTCAGTAGCAAAAAGAATTATCCCCTGTCTAGATATAGATAAGGGCAGGGTAGTAAAAGGTATAAATTTTAAAAATATTGTTGATGCAGGTGACCCTGTAAGCATAGCTAGAAGGTATGAGGAAGAGGGAGCAGATGAAATAACTATACTAGATATAACTGCTAGTAGTGAAAATAGAGATATTGTTTACAAGACTATTGAAGAGATTGCTTGTGAAGTTTTTATCCCTTTAACAGTTGGAGGGGGGGTTAGAAATACTTTAGATATAAGGGCTTTACTAAGATCTGGTGCAGATAAAGTAAGCATTAATACAGCGGCGGTAGAAAATCCAGACTTTGTTAAAGAAGCTGCAGATAAGTTTGGATCTCAATGTATTGTGGCTGCAGTGGATTCAAAAAAAAGAGTTAATGAAAATAATTCTTGGGAAGTTGTCACGTACGGAGGAAGGAGGTCTACTGGTAAAGATGTGCTTACTTGGTGTTGTAATTTAGAGGAGTTAGGCGCAGGGGAGATTCTATTAACAAGCATGGATAGAGATGGAACCAAAGAGGGGTATGATAATGATTTGAATAAAACCATTTCTTCTTCAATAAATATTCCAGTTATTGCTTCAGGTGGAGCTGGAAATTTAGAACACTTAATAGACGGAATAATTCTAGGAGGAGTAGAAGCAGTTTTAGCCGCGAGTGTTTTTCATTTTTCTGAATACTCTATAGAACAAGTCAAACATTCTTTGTTTAAGGCTGGAATAAAAGTTAGGCCAATAAAAAATTAGGTTTCAACAAATATTTTATCTTTTACAGCTCCATTTTCTTTAAACCTATAAATAATTGGCCCACCTGTCTTAAGTTCAATTTTTACTACTTGTTGCGGGCTTAATTCATCTAAATACATGACAAGGGATCTTAGGGAGTTGCCATGAGCTGCAACTAAAATATTTTCACCCTTTTCTAATAAAGGAAAAATATTTTTATGAAAGTAGGGTAAAACTCTTTCTGCTGTATTCTTTAAACTTTCCCCTTCAGGAGGGCTAATATCATAAGATCTTCTCCATATATGCACCTGTTTCTCACCCCATTTTTTTCTAGCCTCATCTTTATTTAAACCTGCTAAAGCTCCATAATTCCTTTCATTTAATGCTTTGTCCTTTTCTACCTTAATATTTTTTTGATTAATTTCATTTAATATCATCTCTCCAGTTTTTTGAGCTCTTATAAGGTCTGAAGTAAATAAAGTACTAAATTTATAATCATATTTTTTAAGGGCCTTTCCTGCTGCTAAAGCTTCCATTTTTCCCCTTTCACTTAATCCAGGATTCTTCCAACCGGTAAATAAGTTTTTTTTGTTCCATTCACTTTCTCCATGCCTAATCAAAACTAAAGCTGCTTCTTGTATTTGCATTCGATTACTATTTTATTGTAAAGACACTATTCTAGCTTCGTAAGCTATATAATTATTAGATATGGATGCCTTATTTTTATTCATAGGAGAAAATTATATAGTTTTCTTTCTTTTATTGTTTTTGATCTTGCTCTTATTTCTGCATGAAAAGAATCAGGGAGGAAAGAAGATAGATTCAAATGAAGTAACTAGACTTATAAATAAAGAAGAAGGTCTTTTATTAGACCTGAGGTCTTCTTCAGAATTTTCTTCAGGACACATAGTTGGTTCTCACAACGTTGAACCCAAAAACATTCTAGAAAAGATAAACTCACTTAAAACCTCTAAAGAAAGACCAATAATATTGGTGTGTAGAACAGGAAGCAGTTCTAGCTCAGCAGGCAAAGAGTTAAAGAAAGTAGGCTTTCAAGATATCAACGTAATGTCAGGTGGAATGATGGCATGGCAAAGTCAAGGTTTGCCTTTGTCTAAATAGTTAGATCTTAATACAAACAAATAATCTTTTTCTTTCCAGAATAGAGAAGCAAGAATGAAATATATAAAAATAAGTAGAGTTATATTCCATTCTAAAATATTTTCTAGCCAATCATCCTCTTCTATAAAGCCGTATATAGGTAACGAAAAAACAAGAACTAAACCTATAAGGGAAGTTAAAGATTTCATAATTTTTGGATAAATAGAGTTGAGATTTTTTTGTGATTTCAACAACAAATAAACTTCCACAACTTGACTTAAATAAGTACCTAAGAAAAAAAAGTAAATTCCAAAGCGTCTAAGCAGTTGATAAATATCTCCTTCAGATCCCAAAAAAGAAGCATAAATAATTCCAAAGACAGACCCTACAAGCCCAGAAGTAAGCATTGTTTGTAAGGCTAACTTATTAACTTCAATAGTTTTTTTTATAAGGTAGTAACTTAAGAGCCAATAGATTGAAAGGAGGGTCATGACTGGCAATATAATTAACTTGAAAATTACAAATGACAAACCCTGTCTGCCAGTTTTGCTGATAGAAGAGCAACCCTCAAGGTAGGGAAAACAAATATCTATAAAACCCTCTTTAACGGCAAGAATAAAGCTTAAATTCCCAGCTATAATTGCTAAGACACCTAGCAGAAAGGGAATGGGCCATATTTTCATCTAATCATTCTATTTGTTTGATTCCAATTTCTTTAATCTTTCTTGTCAGAGTATTTCTTCCCCATCCTAATAATTTAGCCGCCTCCTTCTTTTTTCCTTTGGTCTTCTTTAGAGCTTCTTCAATTAAAGTCTTTTCAAACTCAGGTAGAGTGAGCTCTAAGATGTTAGTTTCCCCTTTTAGGAAAGAGTCTGCGACCCACTGTCTTAAAGTTTCTGACCAGTTCTTTTGTGTATTTGAAGGTTCTGTTAATAGTTCTTTTGGAAGGTCTTCAATTCTTATTTCTTTAGATGGAGACATTACAGTAAGCCACCTACATACGTTTTCTAATTGCCTAACATTTCCAGGCCAGGGTAAATGTAAAAAGTACTCTTCTGCTTCTTTAGTAAGAAATTTAGTCTCTAACTCTCCTATTTCCTTACAAGAAATCTTTAAGAAGTGTTTAGCCAATATAGGGATGTCTTCTTTTCTTTCATTTAACTTTGGTAGATCAAGTTTGATTACATTTAATCTGTGGAAAAGATCTTCTCTAAAAGTCCTTTGTTTAACATTATCTTCTAAGTTTTGATGAGTAGCTGCAATAATTCTTACGTTTACCTTTACCGGTTCTCTTCCTCCAATTCTGTAGAATTCACCATTTGCAAGAACTCTTAGAAGTCTTGTTTGAGTTTCTAACGGCATATCTCCTATTTCATCTAAAAAGAGAGTCCCTTCATTGGCTTGTTCAAATCTACCTATTCTTTTCTCTTCTGCACCGGTAAACGCACCCCTTTCATGCCCAAACAGCTCTGCTTCCAATAAGTCCTTAGGAATATCAGCCATATTTAAAGCTATAAAGGGATTTTCTCTTCTTAGGCTGTGTTGGTAAATTGCTTTAGCCACTAGCTCTTTACCAGTTCCGGATTCACCAACCAAAAGAACTGTAGAATTAGAGTTAGAAAGTTTACCTATCGCCCTATAAACCTCTTGCATAGCTGCTGCTTCTCCAACTATTTCTACATTCTCTTCTTTTTCATCAGCTTTAGTTTCTTTCTTGTTTTCTTTAATTGCTCTTCCAACTATCTTTACTGCTTCTTTTATATCGAATGGTTTTGGTAAGTATTCCCAAGCACCATGTTCATATGACTCTACAGCACTCTTAAGATCTGAATGTGCGGTCATAATGATTATTGGGATATCAAGCTGGCTTTCTTTTACTTCATCTAGTAACTCTATACCTGTTGTCCCAGTCATTCTTATATCAGACAGGATTACCTTAGGGGGGTCTGCTTTTATTTTCTTTAAAGCTTGATCTGCAGACTCAAAACTAGATACCTCAAATCCATTTTCAGACAGGCTTTTTTCTAATACCCACCTTATAGATTCATCGTCATCTATTATCCATACTGATTTTTCTTTATTCATTAAGAATTCTGGATTTTTTTTGGGAAACCATTACAAGCTTTTATTGGCATAAGTATATAGAACTCTGTTTCTCCTTGAATGCTATTAAACCCTACCGTTCCTTTATGTAGAGAAATTATCCCTTGGGTTATAGAAAGACCTAACCCAGAGCCAATATCTTTTCCAGAAATCATAGGGAAAAAAATTGATTCTTTGATTTCTTCCGGTATCCCTGGTCCATTGTCTTTGACAGAAATTTTACAAACAGTTTTTTGCTTTATGTCTCCTATAAATTCTTGATGTATTATTCTTGTTGATATTTCTATACTTGGAGAAGGAGTATCAGCCAGAATCAGAGCCTCTTTAGCATTTCTAACAAGATTTAGAATTGCTTGTTCAAAAAGATAACTATCTAGCATAAGTTCTGGAATACTAGGGTCAAAATCTTTTTTCAACTCAATTTCTTCTTTTATAAACTCTTGCTTCATTAAAGTGAAAACATTCTCGATTGGTAAATGAACATTTAAGAACTGCAAAGAAGGATGTTTATTTGGACCTAACATACTATCTACCAAAGAAGTTAGTCTATCTGTTTGATTAATTATGATATTGGTATATTCATCTAAAGTTGTGTCGGGAAGTTTTTGACTTAGTAATTGAGCTGCTCCCCTTATACCACTTAAAGGGTTTTTTATTTCATGGGCTAAATTTTTAATAAGAGCATTTGTTATTTCTTGATTAGTTTGTCTTCTATGTTGATCTCTTATTTCAGAAGAAAATTCTTTGCTAATTATTTCAAGTAGAAGTCCGTTTTTTACCCTATCATTGGACAGAGGATGAAGGTAGTAATCACAAAGAATTTTTTTATTAGCTTTAAGCAAAAGAAATGTATCTACTTTAAAAAAATTTTCTTTTTTCTTTAAACAATCTTTAAAAATTTTTAAATTATCAGGCTCTTCATAAAATAAATTTGATAAAGGTTTGTCTACAACTGTCTTAGAGCTTGTATCTAACATAGATTCTGCTGAACTATTTAAGTACTTTATACACAAGCTTTTGTCTAACACAATTACTCCTGTGTTTAGGTCCGTAATATAAGGAGCTTTTTCAATTTCCATTTTAATTGCAATTGTTTAATGTAAACAGCTTAGCAAAAAAGGACCTAAATAGGACCAAAAAATAGATATTAAAGGCAAGAAAAATAATAATTTAGTGCATGTGCACTAAATTGGAACGTATTTAGTTGTAAAATCAATAGCAAGCCCTTCTTTCAAAGAATTGCTTAACCATTGCGAGAAAAAATAATTCCATTGATATTTTTCATCTTTACTAAACATACGACTATTGGGGTATCTATACCTAGACCATATTAAAATTTCTTTATTAATCTTTTTTACTTCTATCATTTTTAGATCATTAAAAATTAAAGCCTCAATTTCTAAATCAGGAACGCTTTCTAGATAATCGTTTTTTTGTAATACGTATAAAGTGGAGGTGTATTTTGAATTTCTTTTTACGTTTATTGAAATTACTGAATAATTTTTTCCTCTAGGTAATTTGTATGAAAGAGAAAAAGAATCCTCGGTAGTATTAAGAAGGTCTATTAATTTTAGGTAGTTATTTTCATAAAGTTCAAACAGGTAGTCTAGATTGTATTTAAATCTACGACTATCATAATGTTTCTTCTGTTTTTTATTTTTAATCATATGTGGACCATAATAATAACGCAGCAACAGATCTATATGGTCTCCACGGTTCAGCAATTTTCTCTGTTGTCAACTTATCGGGTCGGTTTTTAAGTTTCTTAATTTTCTTTATAGCAACTTGAATACCCAAGTCATTTGCTGGCCATGCATCTGCTCTCGACATACAAGCTAATAGATAACAATTAGCCGTCCATTCACCTATTCCTTTGAAACTAGTTAGTTTGTTAACAACCTCTTGATTTTGCATAGATTCAAGTTTTTTAAAATTCAATTGTTTTTGATTAACTGCTTGGGCTATACCCAAACAATAATTGATCTTTTGATTACTAAGACCGCAGTCTTTAAGATCTTTTTCTTTAGTATTAATGAAATTCTGTGCTGAAAAGGGACTTATTTTTCTTTCTAACCTGCTAAATATAGCTTTAGCTGAAGCTACAGAAAGTTGTTGTTCTACAATAAGGTTAATAAGACCAATAAATCCATTTGTTCTTTTAAAGGTTTGTACAATATTTTTATTTTTATCCAAAATACTTTTAAGATCTTTGTCTACCTTTCTCAAATGTTGAATAGCTTCTTGGGTTGTATCTTTATCAAGAAGATTCATTGCTTTTATTTCTTTTAACTTTTACAGAGGCTTTATAAGGCAAAAGAGACCTACTTTCATTTGTGTAATCTCTTATGTGTTTTTCTTCTTCTAATAAGAATTTATCTATAGCTTTTTTGAACCTAAGGTCTTTAATCCAGTGAGCTGAATAGGTTTCAATTGGCCAAAATCCTCTCTTTATTTTATGCTCTCCTTGAACACCTGGATCAAATCTTTTTAACCCATTATTTATGCAGAAATCTATTCCCTGATAATAACAAGCCTCAAAGTGCAAAGAATCATATTCATCTAAACAACCCCAATACCTGCCATATAGATTGCTAGAATCTAAGAAATTTAAAGCCCCAGCTACATACTGATCAGAAGAATTTTTTGCCATAATAAGTAAAATGGATTCAGGTAGCACTGAACTAATTTCTTTAAAGAAGTTAAGACTAAGATAGGGTCTCATTCCTCTTTTGTAGTATGTAGCTTGGTAGAATGTATAAAATTTATCCCATATATCTTCAGATATAGATTTTCCATCAAGTTTTTCTAAAGAGATAGACTGACTTACAACCCTTTCTCTTTCCTTTTTTATATTTTTTCTCTGTCTAGATGTTAAGTCTGCAAGAAACTCATCAAAGTTTTTATAGTTATTATTGAACCAATGAAAAGAATAACTTGTTCTCTGGCTAAAACCTGTTTTTTTATAGAAATCTAACTCCTCTTTTTTGGGAAGCAGTATGTGCATGCTTGATATATCAGAGTTAGTAGCCAGCGCCTCAATTTCTTTTTTAATTTTTTGAAGTGCAGAAATTCTTTTATTTTCATTTATCAAGCACAGTCTGGGACCCTGAGCTGGAGTAAATGGAATGGCAGAAACTAGTTTGGGATAATAATCCAAGCCATTTTGAAAAAAAGCATTAGCCCATGCCCAATCAAATATAAATTCACCATGAGAATCAGTTTTTAGGTATAAGGGCATTATTCCAATAAGAAGATTGTCTTCTTTTATTACAAGATGGAAGGGTAACCAACCAGTACCTTCACCTACACAATTTGTGCTTTCTAATGTTTTTAAGAAAGAGTACTGAATAAATGGATAATCAGAATTTATTATCCCATTCCAGGCTTCTTCAGATATTTTCTCTATAGAATCCAGAAATGAAATTTGCATTATAAATTACCCAAAACTGAGCCTAAAAAAATTATCAAACCAATCCAGTAATTATTTTGAAAAGCTTTCAGGCATTTTTTACGATCATAATTCTTTATAAGATTATATTGATACACAACCAAGAAAGTTGTTGAGAAAAGAAAAATATAATAAATGAGAGACAAAGATTGGATAAATCCTGTCAGACTCCAAAAGAATAAAGAAACACACTGGCAAAGTAAGAAAACAATTTTTACATAAGATCCAAAGGTTAAAGCAGAAGAGTGTACTTCTAATTTTAAATCATCTTCTTGATCACTCATAGCGTATGCAGTGTCATAAGCAATTATCCAAAAGAAACATGCTGTGAAGATTAGTATTGAAGAAGGGCTTATGGAGCTTGTTTCGGCCGCAGAAACCATTATGACTCCCCATGAAAAAGCAAATCCAAGAAAGATTTGTGGAATTTTAAAAATTCTCTTTGTGAGGGGATAAAATACAGCAAGAAGGGCACCCAAGAAGGCTAGAATAACTGTTAATACATTAGTCCATATTAATAATACTGAAGCCAAACCCAGTAAACAAAAAAATACATACAGGGCTTCTTTAGGAGAAATATCACCAGTTACTAATGGCCTATCCCTAGTTCTTTCAACCCTTCCATCTATATCTTTATCAAAATAATCATTTATTACACACCCCGCAGATCTCATAAGAAAAGTTCCTAAGGTAAATACAATTAATAAATCAATAGAAGGATTTCCTTGAGTAATAATAAAGAATGCACTTAAAGTAGGCCAAAGCAGCAAAAAGGTGCCTATTGGCTTATGGAATCTAATAAGTTTAAGAATGCTTTTGAATTTTTTCATGATTTTTAATATAAAAAATTACTTATTTATAGATACTTTAGTCCAGGTTTTAAATAAAGTTGAGTTAGAATGTCGCATTTTTAAATAATTACGGAGATTAGAACAGTGAAAAAATGGGAATGTATAGTCTGTGGCTTCATTTATGATGAAGAAGAAGGTTTGCCCGATGAAGGAATAGAGCCAGGCACTGCTTGGGAAAATGTTCCTGAAGATTGGATATGCCCGGATTGTGGTGTAGGTAAAGAAGATTTCGAAATGGTGGAAGTCAACTGAAATGACCCTTACTTCTAGAATAGTCATTGCTATGGTCTTGGGAATATTCCTAGGCTCTTTTTTAAAGCTAACCCATGATCAGGCTATTTTAGAACCCTATTTAGATTATTTTCTTTTAGAAATTCTAGCTAACGGTTTTTTTGATATTGTAGGACAAATATTTATTGCCTCCTTAAGACTACTTATAGTTCCTTTAGTATTCTTTTCTTTAGTTTGTGGTGTTGTGTCAATAAGTTCTACCTCTCAAATAGGAAGGATAACTATAAAAACTCTCGGGCTTTATTTGCTAACTACCGCAATTGCAATCTCTCTGGCTTTAAGCTTTGCAATACTTTTTCAGCCTGGAGTTGGAATTGACATGTCTCTTCCTAAAGCATTTGAACCCAATCCAGCCCCAGGCTTGAAACAGGTAATAATAGGGATTTTTCCCACTAATCCCATAGCAGCCATGGCGGAAGGGAATATGCTTCAAATAATAATTTTCTCTCTTCTTTTTGGGGTCGCGCTAAAAAGTTCAGGGGAGTTTACTACGCCTCTCCAAAAAACCTTTGAAAGACTAAATCAAGTCATTTTGAGACTAGTTACTATTCTTATAGAGCTAGCCCCATATGGAGTGTTTTCTCTATTGATTACTCTTTTTGCCACTCAAGGAATAGGAGTGATAGGAGATCTCGCTAAATACTTTTTTTTACTCTTAGGGGTTTTAATTTTTCATGGTCTTTTTACTTATGGAGTTTTTGTATCTTTTATTGCAAGGCTCAACCCTTTAACATTCTTCAACAAGATGAAATCAGTTGCTTTGTTTGCATTTAGCACTTCTTCAAGCAGCGCAACTATGCCTGTAACTCTACAAGCAGTTAGGGACAAGTTAGGAGTTAAATCTCCTGTAAGCTCTTTTACTGTACCCTTGGGAGCAACTATAAATATGGATGGAACAGCAATCATGCAGGGGGTAGCTACAGTTTTTATATCTCAAGCATACAACATAGACATTTCTCTATTAGGATATTTAATGGTAATAGTGACAGCAACTCTTGCTTCTATTGGAACAGCCGGTGTCCCGGGTGTAGGCTTAATAATGTTAGCAATGGTACTAGAGCAAGTTGGGCTACCTGTAGAAGGAATAGCTCTTATTATTGGTGTCGATAGACTTTTAGACATGACAAGAACTGCTGTAAATGTTTGTGGAGATGCTATGGTTTCTTGCATAGTTGGAAAATCAGAAAACCAATTTGATAGCAGCGTATTTCTTTCTAAAAATTAGTGTTTTATTTAATTTATGATTCAAGTAGACTTTCGTTCATTCAATAAAGCAACTAAGCAAGTTGGTTCTATCAATCTAATGGAGGAAAGATGATCGAATCTTATTTAATACTACCACCCATACTGGGGATATTGGGGCTTTTAATAGCACTAGGAATTTTTATTGTAGTTAATAGATATCCAGAGGGAGATCCAAAGGTAAAAAAAATTGGTGATCAAATTCATTTAGGAGCAATGGTATTTATGAGACGAGAGTACTCTTATTTATTTTTATTTGTTCTTGTTTTAATTCTCTTAAGTTGGTGGGCTTTAGGTACAGGCACGGCAACCGCTGTTTTAGCTGGAGCTTTATCATCAGCTATTGCAGGTTGGCTAGGAATGTATTCAGCAACAAAAGCTAATGTAAGAACTGCAACTGCAGCTTCAGAAAGGGGAGCTGATGCCGCACTTTCAGTAGCATTCTTTGGCGGTTCAATAATGGGATTGTGTGTGGCTTCATTAGGTTTAATTGGTCTCGGCTCCCTTTATCTATTTTTTGGAGGCGATCCTCAGACTGCACATTCAATTGAAGGTTTTGGAATGGGTGCTTCTAGTGTTGCTCTTTTTTCTCGTGTAGGAGGCGGAATTTATACAAAAAGTGCAGACGTAGGAGCAGATTTAGTAGGAAAAATAGAAGCAGGTATCCCCGAAGATGATCCACGGAACCCAGGAGTAATAGCTGATAATGTAGGAGATAATGTTGGAGACATAGCGGGTATGGGATCGGATATTTTTGAATCTTATTGTGGTTCTATGATAGCTTCAATTGCTATAGCGGCCACTTTAGGAAGCGCTGTAATGATGTTTTTACCCCTTGCACTTACCTCTCTTGGCTTAGTAGCATCAGTTATAGGAATAATAATAGTAAGGCTTTTTTCTAGTCTTTCTCCTGGTGCAGCTATGAGGACCGGTACTATTGGAGGTCCAGTTATTTTTGTAGTAGCGGCCTATTTTTTAATAACGGACATGGCATTTCTAGGCAATGAAGGGGTTAATGTTTGGTTAGCGGTACTTACGGGTGCTGTTGGAGGTATTCTTATAGGCTTAGTAACTGAGTATTACACAGGTTCTACTCCAGTCAAAAAAATTGCCAAGTCAGGTGAAACTGGCCCAGCTACTGTCATGATTACAGGTTTGGCCGTAGGAATGCAGTCTGTAGTTATCCCCATAGGTGTTATAGCTATTATTATATTTATCTCTACTTCCTTAACCGGTTTATATGGTGTTGGGATAGCAGCTGTAGGTATGTTATCTACTGTAGGAATTACAATGGCTATAGATGCATACGGCCCAGTAGCAGACAATGCTGGTGGTATAGCAGAGATGGCGGGTATGCCAGAAGAAACAAGGAAGATAACTGATGAATTAGATGAACAGGGAAATACTACAGCAGCAATAGGAAAAGGATTTGCTATAGGAGCTGCAGCCCTTGCAGCTCTAGCAATAATAGCAGCATTTGTTGAGACTGTTTCTTACAACAGGGGAGAAGAATTTGTATTACTTCTTTCTGATCCCATGGTATTAGTTGGTATGTTCATTGGTGGAGCTATACCTTTTCTAATTGCATCTATTACTATGACAGCCGTAGGAGATGCAGCTTTTGAGATGATTAATGAGATAAGAAGACAATTTAAAGAGATACCAGGATTGCTTGAAGGAAAAGCTGAACCTGATACTGAAAAATGTGTAGATATAGCAACAACTGCAGCTTTAAAGAAAATGTTAATTCCTGGCATTATTGCAGTTAGCGCTCCGCCAGCTGTAGGTTTTCTTATAAGCGCTGAGTCACTGGGAGGAATGCTTGGTGGAGGTCTTTTGGGCTGTGTTCTTTTAGCTTTAATGATGGCCAATGCTGGTGGTGCTTGGGACAATGCTAAGAAATATATAGAAAAAGGCAATTTAGGTGGAAAAGGAACTGATACTCATGCAGCGACAGTTGTTGGTGATACTGTAGGTGATCCTTTTAAAGATACTTCTGGACCATCAATGAATATATTAATTAATGTTATGGCTATTGTTAGTTTAGTAATAGCACCATTACTTTAATTACCTAGATATTTTTTCATAGTAGTATGGGGTATCCCCGTATCTGACTCGTAGGGCTTATATTTTTTATAACCCAATGATAGATAAAAATTAATGGCATTTTCTCTTGCATTTAAGATGATACTTTTAATTCCTCTCTTTTTGGCTATAAGTTCTAACTCCTTAACAATTTCAGAACCAAGCCCCTGTCTTTGAAAAGAATTATTTACCGCCATATATCTTATTTGACCCTCTTTGGAGTTATTAAAATGCAATCTCCCACTCCCTATTACCTCATTGTTTTGACTTAATACTATTAAATGGTAACTTTTCTCTTCTAGTTTATCTTTTAAAGTATCTTTTGGCATACCCAGAGGTTTTCTTAACATCTCCCATCTGAAGTTAAAATATTTATCCCATTCTGATTTAGTTTCTGGCGACTTAATGGTGTAATTCATAAAATACTATTTTATATATCCTTATGATGAAAAAGAAAGACAACCTCTTTAAAGATGGCAATTTTAACGACTTGCCCTTTTCTTTCAATCAAGAAGTAGCAGAAGTCTTTGAAGATATGATAGATAGATCAGTTCCAGGTTATGAATCTAGCTTAAGACTAATCAAAAATTTATCCGATTATTACTTCCAACCAGATACTAATTGTTATGATTTGGGATGCTCTTTAGGAGCATCCTCTTTAAGTATCTTAAAGGGGATTGGGAAAAGAAAGGGTCAGGTAATTGCTGTTGATAATTCTCATGCAATGATTTCAGAAAGCAAAATCCGTTTTTCTAATTTTATTAAGTCCGGAAAGATAAAATTTTTAGAAGAAGATATTAATAACATTAAAATTAACACAGCCTCTATAGTGGTAATTAATTTCGTTTTACAGTTTTTAGAGGTTGAAAAAAGGGAGACCCTTTTGAAAAGAATTTTTCAAGGTATGAAGAAAGGCGGCATATTGATAATTTCAGAAAAGATACATTTTGATAATACCCTAAAAAATCAAACAATATATAGAATCTATGATAGATTTAAATTAAAAAACGGCTATTCCAAAATGGAGATTTCAGCAAAAAGAGATTCATTGGAAGGGGTTCTTATTACAGATCTTGAAGCTCTCCATCTACAAAGATTAAGAAAAATAGGATTTAAAGGGGTTAAAAAAGTTATGTCTAATCTAAATTTCATAACTTTAATAGCTGAAAGATAATGTTAGAAATTACAAAAAACTGGACAGAGATTATTCATAAGTATCATAAAAATATTTATGAAAGTAAAAAAGACAAGAGAATAGATGGGTGGAATAAAATAATTCCTTCCCTTCCTAAACCGCATTCTTTTAAAGCAAAACTTGATAAAGAAGTTTTAGTTACAGGGAAATGGAGCTTACAAGAAATGAAAAAAATTCAAGATCAGCTTCTTAAACTAGTTCCGTGGAGAAAAGGACCTTTTAAAATCGGTGATATTTTTATTGATTCTGAGTGGAGGTCTGATTGGAAATGGAAACGTTTTTTAAAACTTAATATAGACTTATCAGAAAAAACTATTCTGGATGTTGGTTCTGGTAATGGGTATTACGGATTTAGAATGTTAGGTGAAGGAGCAGAATTTGTAGTTTGCCTTGAACCAAACCTGCTTTATCTAACTCAATTTAGAACTATTAACTATTTTATTAAATCAAATAATATTGTAATGATCCCTGAGAGAATAGAGGAGCTAAGCTTTGCTGATAAGTGTTTTGATTTGATTTTCAGCATGGGTGTTTTATACCATCAACGAGATCCAGAAAAACACATGGAGATACTAAGGTCTCATTTGAAGGACGATGGAAGAATAATACTAGAGACATTAATAGCTCCAGATCAATACGGAGAGGGGCTTAAGACACCAGGAAGTTACGCTAATATGCCAAATGTTAGATTGGTCCACACAAAAAAGGGACTAAAGAGTTTAGCTAGAAAGACTAACCTTAATATTCTTTCTATATCTAAACCCTACCAAACCACTAGTAGAGAGCAAAGGTCTACTAACTGGATGCCATTCAGATCATTTTCTGAAGCCCTAAATACTCAGCTAACTAAAACAATAGAAGGCTTTCCCCGACCTGAACGTGTCTTTTTAATTTTAAAAAAATAAAAATCAAAAAATACTTTGTTAGTTATGCATCTGAGTAATCCTGCCTGCTACCTATCCATCTATTGATCAGTATTTTGGCCTGCTTCTCATTCTTCTTGGCAATTAAGAATGCTTCCTTTTGAGCCGACTCTAAAAGATCAGAATCTCTTATCGGATTAGCAATTTTTAGGTTCATGAGGCCCGACTGTTTTAATCCATGAATATCGCCCCCGCCCCTGAGTTCAAGATCTTTTTCTGCTATCACAAAACCATCATTAGTTTTTTCCATGGTACTGATTCTCTCTTGAGCTAATGCAGATAGGGGGTCTTTATAAAGCAGGAGGCAGTTGGAAGGTGTGTTTGCTTTTCTTCCCACTCTTCCTCTAAGTTGATGTAATTGTGCTAAGCCAAGCCTTTCTGGATTCTCAATAATCATCAAAGAGGCTTCTGGAATATCCATACCAACCTCTATAACCGTTGTACAAACTAAAAGTTGTATTTGACCTTTTCTAAATTTATCTATTACTTTCTGTTTTTCTTCTTTATTAAGACGACCATGGACTAAACCCACTTTAATTTTTGGTATTTGATCACTTATTTCTTTAAACAACTCTTCTGCTGCTTGTGCTTCTAGTTCATCTGATAATTCAATGAGCGTACAAACCCAGTAAGCTCTTTGTCCTTCTAAGCAAACTTCTTCTACGCGTTTAATTACCTTCTTCCTCATAGAATTAGGTCTTGAGTATGTTTTTACAGGAATTCTTCCAGGTGGTAGTTCATCTATTATCGAAGTTTCCAAAGAACCATAAACTGTCATAGAAAGGGTTCTTGGGATTGGTGTAGCAGTCATAATAAGTTGATGAGGACTTTGTTGGGAGTTTGAACCTTTTTCGAGCAATGAAAAGCGTTGGTGTACACCAAATCTGTGCTGTTCATCAATAATAGTTAAACCCATATTTCTAAAAATTACATCTTTCTGGAAGAGAGCATGTGTCCCTATAAGTATGTCAGTCGTTCCATTACCCAATTCTTGTAATATTTTTTTTCTGTCTTTAGATTTTGTAGATCCTAATAAGATATCAACATTGATATCTAGGTTACTAAACCAATTTGATATATTTTCATAATGCTGAACTGAGAGTAGTTCTGATGGGCACATAAAAGCAGTTTGATAGCCATTTTGTTTTGCTTGTAGCGCAGCTAGGGCGGATATGACTGTTTTTCCTGAACCCACATCACCTTGCAGAAGTCTTCTCATAGGGGTTTCTTTACCAAGGTCATTTTTTATCTCTCCCCACACCTTAATTTGGGCTTTTGTAAGAGAAAATCCAAGAGAGTTAATAAAATCCTCTTCTTTTGATGAAGAACTTTTTAAACAAGGGCCTATTTTTTTTTCTGTTTCTTTTTTAAGCATACCCGCACACAAGATATGAGCTATCAATTCTTCTTTTATTAATTTTCTTTGTGCAGGATGTTGAGCTGCAGCAAGCGCTTCTAAATCTGTCTCTGCAGGGGGGTTATGAATAAATTCTAAGGCTTCTAGCAGGTAACCAAAATTATTCTCAGTATTTATTTCCCATTTTTCTTTTAATAGATTTTCTTGTTCGCAATAAAATAAAGCACTTTGAATAATTTTTCTTATTCTTCCTTGTTGAAGGTTGGTAGTTAGGGGGTAAATGGGGGTTAGATTTTTTTCAATTTCAAGCGGTTCTTCTTTAGTAAATACTGAATATTGGGGATGTATCATTTCTTTCCCACTCCTTCCTTGCCTTATAGTTCCAAAGCATCTAATGAAATTACCTTCTTTAAGATTTTTCTGTTGAGCAAAAGCAAAATGGAACATTCTCATAGTGATTCTTCCAGAGCCGTCAAAAATCTCTATGATTAACATTCTTCTTCCTCTGTAAATTACAGTAGATTTAATTATTTCTCCTTCTATGACTACTGGTAATTCGTAAGGAGTATCACTGATTTTGGTTATTTGGGTTCTATCTTCATATCTGTACGGAAGATGAAATACAGCATCTTCAATTAACTCTATTCCAAGATTAGATAGTAATTGAGCAATTTTGGGACCCACTCCTTTAAGCCCTTGTATTGGGTGGTCTTTATTTTTGCCTTTGGGCATAGACTAATAACTATAAGGATCTTCTTTTACAATAATAGCTTCAATTTCAATTAAAGCGTTTAAAGGAAGTTTTGCAACTTCTATGGTAGATCTTGCAGGATAAGGTTCTTTAAAGTATTCCTTCATGATCTCATTAACTGAAGAGAAGACCGAGAGGTCTTGGAGATAAATATTAAGTTTTACAATATCATCTAAAGAGGCATTAGCTTCTTCACAAACAGCTTTTAGGTTTTTTAAGACTTGAATAATTTGATTTTCTTTACCCTTTACTAATTCTGAAGTTTTTGGGTCAATTGGAATTTGTCCCGAGATATATATTGTATTTGCTATAGCTATAGCTTGAGAGTATGTCCCCAAAGCTTTAGGAGCATTGGATGTATTTATTCTTTTTTTCATAATTTAAATTATTAGTGCAATATCTTTTCATCTCTTTTTTCTTGATCATGAATTCTAGTTGCTGACATGATTGAAGGCATAGACCTGAGATTTCTTATTAGTTTTGCTAAATGAGTTCTGTCCGTTACCTGAAGACCAAATATAAAATTAGAAGTACCAGATACTAAGTCAGGAGATACCTCTAACGATTCTATATTTGTTTCTAGACTTGAGATAATAGAGGAAACAGAGGCAAGGAGCCCGGGTTCATCTTTAGCTACTACTTTTATTTGTGTTGAGAAATAGTTATTAAGTTCATCATGCCAATTAACAGGGAAACACTGTTTAGGGTCCTTTCTTATGGGTAAAATATTTCTACATCTTTCTTGGTGAACTACCAAACCCCTTTCATTTGTAATATGGCCTATAACCGAATCTCCTGGGATTGGTCTACAGCAAGTAGCGTAATTCACTACCAAACCCTCTGACCCCCTGATTTCAAGAGGTATGATCCTGTTGCTTTTTTTTGATCTGTCTTTATTTAAATATCCTGAAATTTGTTGCGCGGCGATATTACCTACTCTTTTTCCCAGTCCAATTTCCTCTAAAAGACGGTTCAAGCTTCTTACACTTATAGCATCTAAAGCTTCCCTTAGATCCTTTTTATCTATCTCTTTAAGTTTAAGGTTTGATAAAGAAAGGTGTTGCTCTAAAAATCTTTTCCCCAATTTTCTAGCTTCTGAAGTCTTCAAATTTCTTAAATAGTTTCTTATTCTGTTTCTAGCACGTGTTGTTCTTACAAAATTGAGCCAAGTTGGAGTAGTTTGCGGGAAGGAATCAGTGATAATTTCTACTGTTTGACCACTTTCTAGAGGAACACTTAAAGGTGCTAATTTTCTGTTTATTCTGCATGCTTTACAATGAAGACCCACATCTGTATGAACAGCAAAAGCAAAGTCAATGGGTGTTGATCCTGCATTCATCTCAACAATTTCCCCTTCAGGAGTAAAAACATAAATCTCATCAGGAAAAATATCTGTTTTAACAGATTCTATAAAGTCTTTTGAGTTATCAGAATTTTCTCTCATTTCTAATAATCCAGCTACCCATCTTCTTGCCTTATTTTGTGGATTTACAGAAGCTTTATTACCTGATTTATAAATCCAATGAGATGCAATGCCGTTTTCTGCAACTTCATTCATTTCTTCAGTTTTTATTTGTACTTCAATTGGTTGGCCATCATCTCCTATGACACCAGTATGAACAGATTGGTAACCATTGGATTTAGGCATAGCTATATAATCTTTAAATCTTCCTTCTATTGGTTTATATAGGCTGTGTACAGAGCCAATTGCTTTATAACAATTCTCTGGAGTATCAACAACCACCTTGAAGGCGTAGACATCCATAATCTCTTGAAAAGACCTGCGTCTTTCCTTCATCTTCCTATAAATACTATAAATATGTTTTTCTCTTCCTTCTACATAAGCTGGAACTCCCTGTTCTAAGAATCTTTTCTGCAATTTTTTTTCTATTTTTTTTAATATTCTTTTTTGTCCTCCTCTGTTCTTTCTAATTGAAGATAAAAGAAGAGAATATCTAGTTGGATATATTGTCTTAAATGCTAAATCTTCTAATTCTCTATAAATATTATTCATTCCTATTCGGTGGGCTAAGTTTCCATATATTTCTAAAGTTTCTCTAGCAATAAGAAGCTGTTTATTTCTCTCAAGGAAATGGATGGTACGCATGTTGTGCAATCTATCAGCAAGTTTTAACACAACTACCCTTATATCCTTCGACATAGCAAGAACCATCTTTTGAAAATTTTCTGCTTGGATTTCTGTTGCAGACTGTATATCTAGTTTGTCAAGCTTACTTACCCCATCGACTAAGTTGGCTACATTTATATTAAATTCTTTTTTTATACCTAATTTAGTAGATCCTGTATCTTCTATGACATCATGAAGTAGGGCTGCAGAAAGAGTATCTTGGTCCATTTTCAAAGAGCTTAAAATATTTGCTACAGCAAGCGGGTGACTAACATAAGGTTCTCCGCTTAGTCTATATTGTCCTGAGTGTGCCTTTTGGGCGTAACTGTAGGCCTTTAGGACCTGATTAACTTCTTTTGAAGAAAGATAATCAGAGATTTTTTTTTCTAATGCGTTTATTGACTTCATAGTAATAGGTCTCTAAGAAAGAGTATCTCTATTTTTTATCAGAAAAGCTAATAAATTAGGTTTTATGGTACTTATTCTGCAGAAAGCTCGTCTGAGAACTCTTGTTCCAGATCGGCTATATCCACAGTTAAGTCATTGATATTTTCAGAGTTAACTGAACCTGCTGCTATTTCTCTTAACGCCATAACAGTTGGCTTATCATCTTCCCACTCCAAAGTCGGTTTTCTTCCTCCAACAGCTAGCTGTCTTGCTCTCTTAGCTGCAAGTATTATGAGATCGTATCTCGATTTAATCTTTTCTAAACAATCTTCTATCGTAACTCTAGCCATGGTCGAAAATCCTGGGTATTTTTAAAGAAGAGGCGCATTCTAGGTAATAATCACTAATTTTTCAATAATTCTTCAAGTACACTATTAGCAAGAACCCTTCTTTCCTTAGATAGCTCTTTTCCTTCAAGTATTATTTTTTTTAGATCATTAAGTGAATTCTCAAAAACATCATTAACTACAAGAAAGTCAAAATATTTTCCTTCTAAAATTTCGTTTCTTGCAAGAGACAATCTTTTTTCGACAATATCTTGATCATCAAGACCTCTTTTCTTTAATCTTTCTTTAAGTTCTTTATGGGAAGGGGGGAGAATAAAAATTGTTAAACAGTCTTGAAAAACATATTTAACTTGTTTGGCACCTTGCCAATCTAATTCTAACAAAACCTTATGGCCTTCTTTAATTTGTTTTTCAACCCAAGATTTATTAGTTCCATACAAATTTCCGAAAACTTCTGCACTTTCTAGAAATTCGTTTTTTTCTCGCATTTCAATAAACTCGTCTTTATTAATAAAAAAATAGGATTTTCCATTAATCTCATTATCTCTTTTCTCTCTTGTTGTGAAAGAAATACCTAATTTGATTCTAGTGTTTATAGCTTCTTCTAATAGAGATTCTATTAAAGAGGTTTTTCCTGCTCCTGAAGGAGCAGCTATCACTATTACTCTAGACATTTATTATAAAATGAGGTTAGTTTTAGGATAGATACTATTACAATAGTTCAATAAGATAAAAAAATTATTAACTGAATATGTTTTTATGTCTACTTTAGATAAAGAATTTTTGGCGTTATCAATAGAAGTACAAGCTCTTTTGTTTGGCGACTTTACTCTTAAATCAGGAAAAAAAAGCAATTATTTTTTTAATATTGCTGCCTTCCTTGAGTCTGGACATATATCTAATCTTGCTAAACTTTACTCTGACAAGATTAAAAACTCTAGTATCGACTATGAAGTTATTTTTGGACCTGCATATAAGGGTATTCCGTTAGCTTCTGCTGTTGCTACCGAACTCAGCCAAGCTCTATCTAAAAATATTCCTATTGCTTTTGATAGAAAAGAAGAAAAGGATCATGGGGAGGGGGGAGTGATAGTTGGAAGTTTAGAAAACAAAAAAGTAATGATTCTTGATGATGTTTTAACTGCAGGTACTGCAATAAGGAGAGCCTTTAATTTGATTACCAAAGCAGGTGGATTAGTATCTTCGATTATTGTTGCTCTCGATAGGCAGGAAGTTTTTAAAGGACAAATAGCTAAGAAAATTGTAGAAGAAGAACTGGGCATACCAATTTATTCTATTGCAAACCTTGAAAATCTAATTCTTTTTCTTGAGCAATCTGAGGAGTTTAGTGATATTGCAGAGAAATTAAAGTCTAGCTTGTAGATTTATTATGTTTACAGGCATCGTGCAAGCAAAGGGGAAAATTCTTGAAATAAATACTAATAAAAAAGGACTAAGCATAGCTATAGGCGTGCCATCTAGTTTTAATAAGAACCTTAAAAAGGGAGCCAGTGTTTCCGTGAATGGCGTTTGTTTAACAGTAGTTAAAAGTACTAAAGAAAAAATTTATTTTGACGTGATAAAGGAGACTCTAAGAACCACAAACCTCAGTAAATTAAATAATTCAGATAAAGTTAATATGGAAAGATCTTTGAAGTTTGGTGATGAAATAGGGGGTCACATTCTTTCAGGTCATATTTGTTGTGAGTGTCAAGCCACTTTAAAGAAAGAAAAGGGTGAGGTAGAGCTCGTAGTATCGAAACCCAAAGAGTGCGGGCAACAAATAACCAACAAAGGTTATGTTGCTTTAAATGGTGTAAGCTTGACTGTTTCTAGGTTGACAGAAAATCATTTTTCTGTTTTTCTGATTCCAGAAACAATCAAGACTACCAACTTAATCTCTCTAAAGGAAGGGGCTACTCTCAACTTAGAAATCGATCAGAAAGTTGGTCTTCCTCAAGATTAAAAAATGTACTATATTTATTTACATAATTAGGAGGGATTAAAAAATTGAAGAGACTAATTTGTTTATTAATTTTGTCTTTTTTTTGTGTCTTCAAGGTAAGTGCAAAGGAAACAGCCTTTATTTCTACTTACATTCCAGAGGATAGTGGAGATATTTTTATTGAGAATGCTCGTATTCTCACTGGAAATGGTGATGAATTATTAAAAGGTAGTATTTTAATTTCATCCAACAAGATAAAAGCGGTCGGGAAGGGTCTTGTTAGACCAAAAGGGTCTAAACTTATCAATGCAGAGGGTAAATGGGTAACTCCAGGGATTATAGATATACATTCACATATGGGAGTCTATCCTGCACCTAGCCTAAGATCTAGCTCTGATGGGAACGAAGCAACCAATCCAGTAACTGCACATGTGTGGGCTGAACATTCTGTTTGGACTCAAGACCCGCAGATGCCCTTAGCTCTAAAGGGGGGTGTAACAACTTTCCATGTTCTGCCCGGTTCAGCTAACTTAATAGGAGGAAGGGGTGTAACTCTTAAGAATATTTGGTCTCGTACAGTTCAGGGAATGAAATTTCCTGGAGCACCCTACACACTAAAGATGGCTTGTGGAGAAAATCCCAAAAGAGTCTATGGGAATAGAAGGACCGAACCTTCAACCAGAATGGGTAATGTAGCGGGATACAGGAAGGCATGGATCAGAGCTCAAAGTTATAAAAATAAACTAGAAGAGTATGAATCAAAATCTAGTGAAGCCAAGGAACTAGAGTATGCTCCAACAAGAAACCTAGAACTAGAAACTCTTGTAGGAGTTTTAGATGGAGAAATACTGATACAAAACCACTGCTACAGAGGAGAAGAAATGGCAGTTATGCTCGATATAGCAAAAGAATTTGATTATAAAGTTACGACTTTCCATCATGCCGTAGAAGCATATAAAGTTGCTGATATCTTAGCCGAAGAAGGAGTCTGCGCCGCTATGTGGGCTGATTGGTGGGGCTTTAAACACGAAGCGTTTGATATGGTTTGGGAGAATGCAGCTATTGTTGATCAAGCAATTAATGGAAAAGGTTGTGCCATAATCCATTCAGATTCTTCTGTTGGTATTCAGAGATTAAATCAAGAAGCTGCTAAGGCAATGTTCGCTGGCAATAGGGCGGGATTAGAGATAAGCAGAGCAAGAGCAATAAAATGGATAACACTCAATCCAGCAAAAGCTCTTGGTATATCTAATCTGGTAGGTTCATTAGAGGACGGTAAGATGGCTGATATTGTAATTTGGGATGGAGATCCATTTAGTGTCTATACAAAAACAGAAAAAGTCTTCTTAGATGGAGTGTTGGTTTATGACAAGGACAATCCTTCAACTCCGAAGGCTACCGACTTCGAATTAGGCATAATCAGTTCTAAAGACAAAAGTTTATAGTAATGAACAAAAAAGTTTTCTTTATTATTACTTTATTTATGAGTTTCTATTCGTTCTCCAACGAGGTGCTGTTAAAGAATGCAACAATTCACACTGCAACTCAACTCGGTACTTTAGAAAACTCTGATATACACATTAGGAATGGCTTGATTTATAGAATAGGAAAAGACCTCTCTTCTCCATCGGCTACTGTACAAGATCTTTCGGGCAAGATAATTTCTCCAGGTCTAATTTCTCCAAATACCCAAATAGGATTAGTTGAAATTGGACTTGTTCCAGAAACTCGAGATGATAGGACTGAAATATATTCTGCTGGCTTTAATATCGATTCTGCCTTTAATCCCTCATCCACCTTAGTTCCTTATAATTTAACTGGAGGAATAACTTTAGCGCTGACCTCACCAAGTTCATCCGGTCTCTTCTCAGGCCTAACATCAGCCTTTTATTTATCTGGTTCAGCCGAAGAGAGTTTAGTTAAATCTAATATAGCTTTGACAGCAAGCATTGAGGGTGGTGAAGATTCCACTGCAGCTAAAATTCTTCTTTTAGAAGATTCTTTAGAGGTTGCCTCAAAGATAGTAAGGCAAACTGATTTTGAACTTTATAAATCTTATTTGCCTCAAAAGATACACTATTCTAGAAGGGATATTGCTGCTTTGAAGAAAGTTGTTTCTAGGGAAATACCTTTAATTATAAAAGCAAATGGCGCATCAGATATTCTTGCATTGATTAAATTTTCAAATAGAGCAAATATAAATATTGTAATTACAGGAGCGGCAGAGGCCTGGAGGGTATCAGAACAATTATCAGAAGCTGATATACCTGTAGTACTTTTTCCAATAGACAATATTCCAAACTCTTTTAATGAGCTAGGCTCTAGATTGGATAATGCTTATTTATTGAATAAAGCGGGAGTAAAGATTTTGTTGGGATCTCAAGAAACACATAACTCTTATTTAAGTAGACAGGGAGCAGGAATTGCAGTTTCTTATGGTCTTCCTTGGAATGAGGCCCTTAAAGGGCTTACTAAAAATATTGCAGAAGTTTTCAAATTAGGTAAACGAGGATCAATTCAAGAAGGTTATATTGCAGATTTAGTGATTTGGGATGGAGATCCACTAGAAGTATCGTCGTTTGTAGAGGGAATATATTTATCTGGAAAGAACCAGCCCATTAAGAATAGGTCTATGAAGTTAAAACAAAGGTATTTAAAAAAGTAACTTTAATTATTTAGGCTTTCTTTTACTATCTTACTAACAAGAGACATCTCAGCTTTTCCTTGTAGTATTTGTTTTAAAGATCCCATTACTTTTCCTATATCTTGATGAGATTTAGCCCCTTCTTTTTCAATAGTATCCTTAACGATTTTAATTATTTCTTGTTCAGAAACTTGCTCTGGAAGAAAATCCGAGAGAATTTTAATTTCATTTTTTTCTTTTTCTGCTAATTCTTTTCTTCCAGCACTCTCAAACTGAGATAAAGCTTCTTTACGTTGCTTGATCATCTTCTGAATAATAAATAAAGTTTCTTCTTTACTTAGTTCAGATTTTTTATGTATTTCTTCCTTTTGTATTTCAGATACTGCCATACGAAGAGTTGTAGTTTTTTCTTTTTCTCCACTCTTTAGAGCTGTAACAACAGCCTGCTGAATAAGAGATTTCAATCCATTCTTATCCATTAACAGTCCGTGGGGTCTTTAAAACCTTGGAGGACGTCCAAGGCGATTCTTTCTTTGATTCTTTGCTTCCCTTTTTACCGCAGCTGCAGCTTTTCTTTTTCTTACTGAAGTTGGTTTTTCATAGAATTCTCTCTTTCTAACTTCAGTTATAATTCCAGCTCTTTCACAAGCTCTTTTGAACTTTCTAAGTCCTATATCAAAAGATTCTTTTGTTCTTATCTTAATTGAAGGCATAAAACATACGATAATTAAAGGTCGCGCAATTCTATATAAGGCTAAGAATTTTGCAAAGACTTTATTTTTTTTAATTAGAGAGGAAAATATAGCTTTTGAAGTTAAATAAGATGATTATTTTAGGAATAGAAACATCGTGCGACGAAACAGGAGTTGCACTTTACGATAGTAAAAAAAATGAAATTTTATCTGAAAATATCTTCAGTCAAGCATCTAAACATGCATTATATGGAGGGGTAGTTCCAGAATTAGCCTCTAGAGACCAGGTTTTAAAGTTACTTCCTATGGTTAAATTGACCTTAATACAGTCAGGTAAATCTGCTTCCCAGCTAGACGGTATTGCTTACACAAAGGGCCCGGGTTTAAGTGGATCTTTACTAGTCGGCGCTTCTTTTGCAAACAGTCTGTCATTAGGATGGTCTAAACCTTGTGTAGGAATACATCACATGGAAGCACATCTCCTGGTGAATCTTCTTGAAGAAAGATCACCGAAATTCCCGTTTCTAACTTTATTAGTTTCAGGTGGACACACCTTGCTTATAGACACTTTAGGGATAGGTGAATATGCAGTTTTGGGTCAGACTAGAGATGATGCAGTAGGAGAGGCTTTTGATAAAGTAGCTAAAATATTAGGAATGAATTATCCGGGTGGACCTGAAATTGAAAAGATAGCTAAAGCAGGCAATCCCAAAGCTTACAACTTACCAAGACCAATGTTAAGTAAAAAGAATCATGATTTTAGTTTCAGTGGATTGAAGACAGCAGCTCTATATGTTGTTAAAAAACAGAAATTACCTCTTTCTAAAGATTTTAAGGCTGATCTAGCAGCTTCCTTCCAAGCAGCAATAGCAGAAACATTAGTTGAGAAGTGTAAATCAGCCCTTTTAAAAACCGGTCATAAACAACTTGTAATAGGAGGGGGAGTAGCTTCAAATGAATATATAAGAGAAAGACTAAAGAAGGATCTTAGGGGTATAGATATTTTTTTCCCCAATTTACATAGATGTACAGATAATGGAGCTATGGTTGCTGTAGCTGGTTTCCATAGATTTAATACTAAAGCTACTTTTGATAAATCTATTGAAATAAAACCAAGATGGGATCTTTCTGAATTGAATAAGTAAATGGATAAATTTGTTATAAAAGACCTTCAAATAGAAACAATTGTAGGAATTTATGATTGGGAGAAAGAAGTAAAGCAAATTATATCTCTAGATATAGAGATAGATTACGATATGAAGAAGCCAAGTAGATCTGATAAATTAAGCGATACTTTAAACTATAAAAAGATATCTAAGAGAGTTATCTCATTAGTTGAAAAAAGTAGAACTAATCTAATAGAGAATTTAGCAGAAAAAATTGCTCAAACTATTATCAAAGAGTTCAAAGTTAAAAAAGTAAAGTTATTCCTAAAAAAGTCTGGAGCTCTAAGAGGTTCTGAGTTAGTAGGCATAAAAATTCAGAGACCTTGAAAAAGCAGAAAGTATATATAGGAGTTGGTAGCAATATTGAGCCTGAAATTAATATCAAAAGGTCAAAAAAAAATTTGCTCGAATATTTTAATTGTAAATTTTCAAAAACCTATCAATATGCTGCAGAAGGCTTCAAAGGTGCTGATTTTCTAAACTTAGTAGCAGAGTTTTATACAGATCTGGGACTAGAAGAAGTTCAAGCTATTCTTAATAAGATAGAAATAGATATGGGCAGGAATGAGGATCAGAGAGGATTCTCTGATAGAGTAATAGACTTAGATATACTCATTTTTGGTGATGTAGTAAAACAAGGAAAGAAGTCCTTACCTCATAGAAATCTTAAAGATAGTATTTTCGTTTTAGAACCTCTTGTTGAGCTGTCCCCGAATGAAATCCACCCTGTTCAAGAAAAAACATTTAAAGAGATATTGGATAATATTGACCCATAATCCTTCTAAATTATCTCTCCAAGTTCTCTAGCTCTGTCTATTTTACTGCTTTCATCTTCAGGCAGATATCTACTAGCTAAAACAAAAGTTACTAAAGGTATAACAAGGAAAACTAAAGCTACAGTAAACGCAAGCCTTAAAGCATCACCTTCAGACTGACCTTGTAATTGAAAAACATCACTTATTTTGCCCACAGTGTATGGTCCAAGAGCAAGACCTATCATGCTTAAGACTAGAAGATAAAAGGCGCCCGCTATAGCCCTCATCCTAGGCAGAACTAAATCAGAAACTGTTGTAGCTGCCAATCCTACCCACATAGGCGAAACTATATGAAAAAGAAAATTCCAAAAAAGGGACATATAGAGACTAGGCGAATATAGCAAACCCAAACTTGTTGGAATAACAAAAAAGGCAGCAAAAAAAGCAACCCATAATCTACCATTGGGGTTCCTGCTTCTAAGTCTATCTCCGGTTATACCTCCAGCTATTACTCCAATCACCCCCCCAACAGCAACTATTAATCCCAGTACAGTCCCAACTACAGCTTCATCTAAGCCGTGAATTCTCATATAGAAGGCTGGTCCAAAGGCACCATGGGCATAGGTATTAAAAGCAATAAAAGGAAAACCTAATAATGCAAATATCAAAGCTTTGCTTTTAAAGATCATTCCATGGGCAACAGGATCCCTAAATTTTAAACCCTGTATCCAACAAGTCATTAGATACAACCCAATACCAAATGCAATCCATTGAACGTAATCTCCAGTTAGCAGAATTAAAAGATAGAAAACTAAAAAATAAAAGATTGCAAATTTACAGTTGGTTAATAAAAACCTTTTTTTATCTTTTGTTTGAATCACTACTAAAGGAGTGAGTCCCATGAACTCTTTTAAGGTAGTCTTTAAAGGTTGAGTATCTTCCTCAGAATCTATTCCATCGCTCATACCTCTTTTTGGTTCTCTAATTTGCCAGGTAAGAATAGCTATAAGTAAACCTGGCACTCCAACTCCTATAAATGCTGCTTGCCATCCTCTCAAACCAAAGGGAGCAAGCAGGGGGTCAGGGAAGGAACTATTCCATAATGATACTATCCAACCTCCCAAAAATATTCCTATCCCGGCTCCTATATATACCCCACTAGAATAAATTGCTAGGACTGTAGCTCTAACTTTAGGAGAAAAATAATCAGACAATAATGAAAAAGTAGCTGGACTCGCACTTGATTCTCCTATTCCAACTCCAAATCTGTATGTTGCAAGAGCTGTAAATGATTGAGCTGTTCCAGATAGGGCTGTCATCATACTCCAAGTAGCTAAACCTAAACTAATAAGCTTTTTTCTTGACCAGACATCAGCTAATTTTCCGAGTGGAATTCCGAAGATTGAATAAAAAACAGCAAAAGCTGTACCAAATAAGAAACCCAGATCGCTATCTGAAAGTCCAAGATCTGATTTTATATCTTCTGCTAATACTGAGAGTATCTGTCTGTCTATAAAATTGAAAACATAGACTACAACCAACAGGCCAAGAGCAAATTTTGCGTATCGCCCGCCAATTTCTGGTTGGCTTCCTTTTTGGTTCATTTTTTAAGAAGTAATTTTTGCAGTAGCGGAACCGGTTATTACTGTAACATCATCCTGGTTGCTAGTTACAATCTCTAATTCAACAATATTTTCTCCATTCTCTTCTCTTATATCAGTAACAGTAGCTATACTTGAAAGAGTATCTCCAGGCCAAACTTGGCTTGTAAATCTAACTCCATATTTCTTTAAAGTACCGTCACCAACATAGTTTGTTACCATTTTTCCTGTCATACCCATGGTTAACATTCCATGAGCAAAAACACTAGGGTATCCAGCTATTTTTGTTGTAAATATTTCATCTGTATGTAGAGGATTATAATCACCAGATGCTCCTGCATACTGAACTATTTGGGTTCTTTTAAGATCTTTGACTAGAACCTCTGAATAGGTATCTCCAACTTTTATTTCACTTGCTTTTAACATTATTACTCCTTAACTATCTACCGGCCTCTCAGTTTCAACACCTACTCCAGTAGCTGTGATTACTAAGTCTCCGTTTTGATTTCTATATTCTGTTACCGACTCACTGAATTTTAATTTGCCTGCACGTT
>CAZMZZ010000001.1:0-74573 GCA_964571215.1 uncultured Gammaproteobacteria bacterium | reverse complement strand
GAGCTGCAGCTCTTAAGAGCATCTCAGTAAAGCGCTGTCCATAAAAGACGTTATCTCCTAAAACTAAGCAAACTTTGTCATTTGAAATAAAATTTTCTCCTAAGATAAAGGCTTGGGCTAATCCTGCAGGCGTAGGTTGTACTATAAATTCTATCTTCACACCAAATTGACTACCATCTCCTAACAGTTTCTCATAATTAGATAAATCTTCTGGTGTAGTTATTATAAGTATCTCTCTTATGCCAGCTAACATAAGAACTGACATAGGATAATAAATCATTGGCTTATCATAAATAGGTAATAACTGCTTTGAAATACCTAAAGTAATAGGAAATAGTCTTGTACCTAAGCCACCCGAAAGAATTATACCTTTCATTTATTCTCCAATTTATTTTTTGCTTTCCAGTTTGTTATTAGCTCCAGTTAGCACATCTTCAGACCAACTCCTATTTAATAGATTCCACTCTACAGTTTTTATTAATCCGCTTTTAAAAGATTCAGAAGGTTGCCAACCAAGTTCTTCTTTTATCTTGCTTGTGTCTAGTGCATATCTTAAATCATGGCCAGGTCTATCCTCTACATAAGATATAAGATCTTTATAAGATTTTATTCCTCTTTTTCTACTAGCAGGATCCATCTCATCTAAAAGTTCACATATTTCAATAACCACATCAATATTTCTTTTCTCACTATTTCCTCCAATATTATAAGTTTCCCCTAGAATACCTTCTTTTAATACTTTGTATAAAGCTATCGCATGATCCTCTACATAAAGCCAATCTCTAATTTGATCCCCCTTTCCATACACAGGAATATCTCTTCCCTCCAGAGCATTCTTAATTGTTAAAGGTATAAGTTTTTCAGGAAAATGATAAGGACCATAGTTGTTAGAGCTATTAGTAATAATGAAAGGTAATTTATAAGTTCTTGCCCACGACCTTACTAAATGATCAGAACTTGCTTTACTGGCTGAATAGGGGGAACTTGGTTTATATCTATCACTTTCCTTGGAAGGGTTCCCAAAAAAACCTATATCACCATAAACTTCATCGGTAGAAATATGATGGAATCTAAAATTAGACTTTTTAATTTTATCTAGGTCATAAAAATATTTTTTAATTACCTCTAAAAGAACGTAAGTCCCAACTATATTGGTTTGAATAAATCCTTCAGGACCTGAAATAGACCTATCAACATGAGATTCTGCAGCTAAATGCATAACAGAATCTGGTTTATACTTATTGAAAGCCCCTAAAAGTTCATTAAAATCTTGAATATCAATCTTTTCAAAAGAATATCTTTTATTATCTGAAATGGTTTCAAGAGATCTAAGGTTGCCTGCATAAGTCAACTTATCTAGATTAATTACTTCATTATTAGTCTTAGTAATAATATATTTCACAAGAGTTGAACCTATGAACCCCGCTCCTCCTGTAATTAAAATCTTCATCTAATAACTTAGGTTAACCATTTAATTATAACTGACATAAAGAACTAAATATTATCGGTTTAATAAAATCTATATCTAGATTCTTTTATAATGTTGCTGAAAAGCCAGACCTATAAGTAACAATATACCTAAGGAAGGTACATGGTGTCTTGATGCTGTTCCCCAATTTGTCGTCCCTACAGCCCAAATTAGTTCGGTTGTTAAGAAGCAAACTAAAAGGAAAAATATGATTTTCTTTTCATTAGATGGAAGTATAAACAAGCCCCTTACTCCAAAGAATATGAAACTTGCTCTCATAACATTCTCTAATATCAATACATAGTCTACAAAACTAATATTTCTCCATGGCATGGGTTCAAAAAGGTATTGAAAGAGTGCTGAAGGTAAAAAGAAGATCAGTCCCGAGACCCCATCTATCTCCAGCTGTAAATCAGCATATTGCGCTCTGCTTCCCCCGCTATCTATAATAGACCCAGCTTGAAATAACCTTACTGCGTCAGCTAATTCTTCCCCAGCCCCGTCTAATCCTTGACCCCCATAATAATCTAAGAACTGAGAGATATAATTGAATCCAAAAATTGGTAACAAGACTACTAAAGAAGCAGGAAAAAGAAAGAAATAACGACCTTTATCTTGTCTCGAAGAAATTAAAATTAAAGTAAAAATAAATAGTATTACTCCAAAAGATAGCAAGGCTATATGCATCACTGCCATCAAAGCTATTCCTATTAAAAGAACGAATAAATATTTTATGTTTCTTTGAAAATACCATAGTAGAGAAGAATAAATTGATAGATTGACAGCTAATAATTCATAAGATTCGCGTAATGGCACCCCAGTGTTTAAAAGGGAAGAAGGTAAAAAGATATAAATTAGAAAAAGAATTTTTTGCCTTTTTTTATTTAACTTAAGAATATCCATAATTCTTATTAAAAAGTAACCTGAAAAAAACCAAGCAATACAGGAAAGGATAGAAGTTACATACATAGAATCTGTAGTTAACATGTAGATTAGACTTATAAAATAAGCATAGAAATCATCCAGAGTTGCTTCTTCATCTATAAGTGGATTAAAAGTTTCACTTAAACCTAATATCTCTCTAGCGGTTTGATGAAAATTTTCTACATCACCAGTGAAGGCTAGGTAAAAGCCGCTACTCAAAAGTAACCAAGCTATCCCTAATCTTAAAAGAAACCCAATCCACAACAAATTTTTAAGAGAGAAAATCAAAATATAAAAATAGGTAAAATTAATATAATAAAAATAAGAAAGGGAGGAAAATAAGAATTTTCAATTTAGATTAATTAAACCTTCCTTAATGTGTATCTAAATAGTTTGGGCTCTACAATTTGATACCCAAGAAAAAAAACTAACAATAAAAGTCCAATACTGAAGACAAGTCCTGCTATTGATATCCAAATAACGATCTTCAGTTTATTTATTCCAGTAGGCCAAATTGGTAAAACTGGAGGATCAAGAGTCTTGAATACATACTCTTGGTTAACTTCGGCTAACATAATAGTTGTTACATGGCTTTCAATCATACCGTAAAAGAGGTTTTTTAGAACAGATATTGAGGTCTTACTAGCTTGGATCTTTAGATACTCTATAGACTTCTTTGCTTCTATTACATCATCCTCTGCCATAGTTTTATTAACACCTTCTACCAACCATTCAACTAATTGTTTCGCAAATACAGGATCGCCATTATTTACAATTATCTTCACTATATTACTTGCTCTCGGTTTGGAAATCTGAAAAGTACCTGTTAGAGATGCAGTAGCAGACTGAAGAAGTTCTTCTTTTTCTTCTTTTGGCATCTTTGCTACTTCCTCACTAGTTAAATTCCAACCAATATTAGGAAGAATCTCCTTTTGAAGTATTAATTCTCTTAAAAACTTCCTGGATCTAAGTATTTCTAAAGCTAATTTAACCTTATCAGTTTCAGAAACAGGTATATTTAACCCTGCCATTCTTGCCACTTCGCCTAATCCACCTGATGATGAAGTGACTTCAGACCCAGCAGATGGTAAATAGGTTCCATAAGCTGAATATGAATCAGGTAAACTTTTTACATAATAAACAGAGAAAGCAAAAAAGAGAAAAGAGACTAAAACTACGAAGCTTTTGGCTCCCCAAACAACTTCAAATAATTCCTTTAGATTTATGCCTTCTTCTAAAGTAGAAGTATTATCCTTTTCCTGCATATCTCCTTCCATTAACCAATTGGGAGGTTTTCAGACCCGTTTAAGAACGCAATCATACACCCAGTACTTAAATAAACAATGGTAATAGCTCACAAAATTTTCAGTTTAAATTTTTAATCCACCTATTTAAATACACATAAAAAGACAAAATAGAAAAGAAAGCTGACAACCAAAGCATTATTATAGAGATATCAAAAAAAAGTCTTCCCATTTCAGATGATATAAGAAGCATGGATATGCTTAACATTTGTAAGGTAGTTTTCAATTTTCCTATAAAAGAAACTTTAACTAGATTTTTATCTTTAAATTCAGAGAAGAATTGACGAATTGAAGAAATTATTAATTCTCTGCTTACAATTATTAAGACCGGGATCAAAATCAAGATGGAACTATTAAGATAAATGATCCATATTAATACTAAACAAACCAAGAGTTTATCTGCAACAAGATCTAACAAAGAACCTAACTCGCTCTCTGTCTTTGTTTTTCTAGCTATATAACCATCAATAAAATCAGAAAGGCTAGCAATCAAGAAAAGAAATAAAGATAAAAAATTTGAAATTGGGTTGTTAAATGAAGAAAGAAGTATTATCGGAAAGATTAAAGCTATTCTTGCTATAGAAATATAAGAAGGTTTAGTCATACTGAAGAGGTCATTCTATTTATTTCCTATTTATTTATCCAATTTGATGAGTAAATTAACAAAAAAGAATTATAATTTTTAGTTCTAAGGACTTTAATCTAAATTAGCTTTGAAAGAAACTTCCAAAAATCCAAAAAAAAGAGTTATGTTTTTTTTAAAAGACCTCAATATGGGGGGTGCAGAGGTTTTTATAGTTCAACTTTCAAACTATCTTTCAACAAAAAACTATAAAGTAACTATTCTTACTTTAACTTCTGTTAACAACCTACCTCATGATATACATAAAAAAATTAAGTTAATAACCCTAGAACAAAACACTATCCGCAGAGCAATTTTTAAACTTATTTTACTTTTTAAAAAAGAAGAATTTGATATCTTTGTTGCTAATGTTTGGCCATTAACATTTTTAGCTTCCTTTGCGAACTTGTTTAGTATGACAAAAAAAACAGTTCTAGTGGAGCACGGCATTCTCACGAAAAACTTTGAGGACAAATCTTTCATGTTTAAATTTTTTCAAAATTTATCCATTTTTTTCTTTCATAATCTTGCTTCCAAAGTAATCGGGGTATCGAACTCAGTAAAAAAAGATTTAATTAAAAAGGGAGTATCTCCTAGAAAAGTTATAACTATTTATAATTCTTTTAGAAAACTTCCTGTAGATAGCGAAAAGAAATTATCTTTTGGTGACTGGAGTAACTATTCAGGTCTTAAATTAATTTCTATTGCTAATCTTAAGCCTGAAAAGAACCTTTTATCTCTTCTAGAAGCTATAGATATTCTAAATAATAAATTTAATGTGAAAGCTAAATTGTTAGTTATAGGAGATGGACCTGAGAAAAAATTATTACAATCTAAGTCTAAGAAATTAAAAATTTCTGAAAGTGTGTGTTTCTCAGGCTTTATAAATAATCCTTATCCCTATCTAAATAAAGCAGATATTCTTGTGCTAAGCTCTTTAAATGAAGGTTTTGGAATATCTATTATTGAAGCCTTGAGCTTAGGAAAGGTGGTGGTATCAACTGATTGCGAAGGACCTTCAGAGATATTAAGTGAGAAGGAATTTGGTTTCTTATGCAAAAAAAATAATGTACGGGATCTTGCTGAGACTATTTTACTAGCTAGTAAGAGCAATCTAGACAGAAATAAACTTAAGTTAAGAGCAAAAGACTTTTCTATAGAAAAGATTGGAGCACGATACGAAGATGTATTTCAAAAACTATAAAGATAGACAACTGAGAAAATCTATTAAACCCAACCTTTAAACTATGCTTCTTTATAGTAAGACTTGTACCATTTTATAAACTCAGCTACACCTTTCTTATAGCTTGTTGAAGGTTTGTAGCCCGTTAACTCAGATAACTTACTAATATCAGCTAAAGATTCTTTTACGTCACCTGGTTGAAGAGGTAAATATTCCCTAATAGCTTTAATTCCTAGCTCTTCTTCAATAGCCTCAATATATTTCTCAAGCCTTATTTTGTTACCATTCCCAATATTTAAAACTTGAAAAGGATTGCTGCTCTCCGACGGATCACGATCTTCTTGTTTCCAAGAAGTGTTATGTTGAGGCGGGTTATCCGATGCTAAAACTACACCTGAAACAATATCATCAATATAAGTAAAATCTCTAGCATGATTGCCTTTATTGAATAGCTGTATTGGATTGCCTCCAATAATATTTTTTGTAAAAAGAAAAAGAGCCATATCTGGTCTCCCCCAAGGTCCATAAACTGTAAAAAACCTAAGCCCAGTTGTTGGTAAAGAAAAAAGATGACTATAGGAATGAGCTAAAAGTTCATTTGCTCTTTTTGTTGCAGCATATAGTTGTATGGGATGATCTACTCCATCGGACTCAGAAAATGGAAGTTTAGTATTCATACCATAAACACTGCTTGTACTTGCATAAACAAGATGAGGAATCTCGTTATATCTGCACTCTTCAAGTACATTTACAAAACCTTCGATGTTGCTCTTAACATAGGCTTGGGGCTCTTTCAGACTTCTTCTTACGCCTGCTTGAGCAGCTAAATTTATTACTCTATCAAAACCTTTCTTTAAATGGTCTTTTACGAATTGACTGTCTGATATATCACCTTTAAAGAAATTAAATTGACCTTCTGATTTCTTACTGTGCTTATTTAACTCCTTTAATCTTGCTTCTTTAAGGCTTGGATCATAATAGTCGTTGAGATTATCTACTCCTACAACATCATCCCCTCTTGACAAGAAGGCCTTAGTCACATGAAAACCAATAAAGCCAGCTGCACCTGAAATAAATATCTTCATAAAAATCTTATTATTTTTAAACTATAGAAATGCCCCCATCAACCCTGATGTCGTTACCAGTAATATACGAGGAAGCCTCCGAAGCTAGAAAAAGCATAGCATGAGCAACATCATCAGGTCTTGTCATTCTTTGCATAGGGGTTTTATTTATATACCTTTTCTTGAAAATTTTATCTTGTTCAGATGACTTGCCCGCTATGGGACCTTCTAAACCACCAGGGCTAACTGTATTTACCCTTATTCCAAAATTGCCGTAATAGGAAGCCATTTGTTTAGAAAAGTGAATTATTCCTGATTTTATTATCGGATATGTCATGTTTTCATCAATATTGGTGCCTTTATACATTGAGAGGTCTTGAACCTTGGAGCCGTAAATTGAACTGGTCAAAATTATACTTCCTTTAATTCCTCCTTGAATCATCCCATCTGCAACCATCTTTGCTGTCCAAGAATAACTATTTAAATGGATATCAATATTTTTTCTGTAAGAATTCAGAGTAATATCTTTAAATGAGTTATTAGCCCAATCCTTAGTTCTTGGATAAGAGCAGTTTACAAAAATATGAGGTACTGAAAGTCTTTTAAACAAACTACTAAAATTTTCTTCTAATTGTTCAAATTTTGAACAATCTAATTTTAAAAAGGAACATTTTGAGTTTATTTTTTTTAGGTCTTCAAGAAGTTCTAATGAAGACTTGGCATCTTTATCAATTAAACAGACTATAGATCCAGCTTTAGCAAATTTAAGACACACTGTTCTGCCAATCAACCCTGAACCCCCTAATATAAAAGAGATTTTATTTTTGAGGCTAAACCTATCCCTGTTCATCTACATTTTTTTTCATTATCATCTCGACTATCATCCAGTCTAGAGGAGAATCGATATCATATGACCTTTCTTCTGGCATTTCATAGAACCCCGTATTATCAGTTATTAAGTTATCTTCTTTAGTGAGGACTTCTCTTCTCCAGATATATATAGAAGCATTTAAATCAAATACTTTAGGGGCTGCCTGCCTTGATTTAGGACCATCTTCTAATTTCTTACTCAAGACAGGAATGCCAGAATCTCCGATTTCTACCATATTAAAGTATGGGTTTCTTCTAGATGATGATCCAGTAATCATATTATCAAAGTTCCCTTTATTAAAACTATCTAGACATTTACTAAGATCTTCTTGATTTCTCAATGGAGAAGTCACATCTAGATCAACAATAGTTTTAAATTCTTTCTTAAGTTTCTTTTCGGACTCCTCTAGAGCATGCCTGATAACCGGAATTTTTGGTGTAGAATCTAAAGAAAGATCTTTGGGCCTTAAAAACCATGAACTAGCTCCTAATCTACATGACAAATCTCTAATATCTTCACTGTCTGTTGAAACTACAATGAAATCAAATAAGCCAGAATTCTTTGCAAAGTCTATCGTATAAGCCAATAAAGGTTTTCCTGAAAGAACCTTAATATTCTTATTGGGTACTCCTTTGGAACCTGATCTGGCGCAAATTGTGCAAAGTATACTCATGAACTATCAAACTTCTGAATTTTATCTATTAGACTCATCACCTCAAGGCCTTCTGCATAAGAGCATACTTTAGAAAAATCTCCTTTCAATATATCTTGATGTTGTTGGATATAAGTATTGCTTATAGAAAATTCTTTTTTTACTTCTTCTGGATCTTTATCAGCAAAAAAAGAAATCATCTTACAATCAATAAGATCCAAAAATATAGTCCTTTTTTCTGTCTCTATTGTTATCTCTCTGACTTCTCTTTTTGAGAAATAACTTAGATTGATGGTGAATAAGGCTTTATCTTTAGTTTGTCCTATAAAAATTAAATAATCATCAGTGTCAATCTCAAGGTTTGATAATTTTAGGTTTTTAGAGAATAAATGTTGAACATCACCAAAAATATATTTTAAATAATCTAATTCATGACTAAGATCTAGCAAAACCCCCCCTCCACTATCAACTGAGGCACTGGATGATTTTGCATAATGAATATTCTTTCTCCAATTTGGTAGGAAAGAATTACAACTTATATCAAAACTTATAACTTTTTCCTGTTTTATTTCTTTTTTAATCAGATCTATTAAAGGGTGAAATCTAAGATTGTATCCAACTAAATAGGTATTATTAGATGGATAAAAGTTCTCGTATGTTGAGAAAAGTGGTTTCTCTACAAGAACAATTTTTTTGGATAATCTTAAATCTATCTCCTTTAAATAGGAAAAGTGAGAAGAGGTATCTGAAGAGATTATTATATAGTCCGGGTCCAAAGCATCTATTTTGTTTAATGACTCTATTCTTGAGAACTGAATATCCTTTTGACTAGTTAAAACAAATATGTTCTCTTTTCCTATAAGATTTGAAAGATATCTCGAATGTTTTTGACCCATAGAGCCAAAACCTATTATTAAAGCTTTAGTTGTCAACCAAGCCTCTTAATAGCGTCTCTGTATTGTTCCCACTGACCTAAGTCTATCCAGGAATTATCATCTATAGGGAAAACTCCAACCTTCTCACCATTCTTGAGCATTTCTTCTATTAAATCAGTCATATCAAAGGCTTTATCTTTAGGAATAGAATCTAAAGCAGAAGGTTCAATAACATACAAACCAGAGTTAATTAAATAATTTAAAGAGGGTTTCTCTAAAATCTCTTTTAAAAAGCCTTCATCATCTAATGAACAAGCACCATAAGGAATAATAATCTCTTTGGCTGAAGCAACTAAAGTTAACTTACATTTATTCTTTTGGTGAAAATTTATTAATTCTGAGTGATCAATATAAACAACAACATCGCAGTTAGTAACAAAGAAGGTTGAACTTAATGTGCCAGTAAGATTCTTTAAGGCTCCTGCCGTTCCAAGAGGTTTGGTTTCTTCTACAAAGTTTACCTTATATTCAGGGTTTAATTCCTCAAAAAAAGCTTTAAGGATCTTACCTTTAAAATTAATAGATATATAGTATGTTGAGGCTCCTGCATCTAAGAAAGTACCAATAATCTGTTCTATAACAGTTTTAGTATCATTTATCGGTATTAAAGGCTTTGGAAGAACATTTGTAAAAGGTTCCAGTCTTGAACCTTTTCCTCCTGCCATTATCACTACAGGTAAATCTAAAAGTTTTTTTTCTGGTCTATCAGAAAAAACTTCCTTCCAAGTTATGATTTTATTAACTGTTTTATCTTTATTTATTATTGGGATGATATCAAAATGCTTTTCTATAAATACTTCTTTAATAGAGTCATGATTAAGATCCTCTTTCAGTATGTAAAAAGATTCAGAATTAAATATTTTTGTAATCGGTGTTTCTAGATTGCTATCTTTCAATATAGCTTTACGTAAATCACCATCACTTAGAGTTCCTAAGAATTTATCTTCTTTATCAGTAACAACTAAACATTTAGTCCCAGAAAGGCTCATCTTCTTTAAAGCAGCCTTTAAACTACTATCTTTACTTAATATTTGATCTTTAATTTTCATTGGGTTTTATAATTTTAGTCATTAATGAAAATTTTTGTAAATCGTTTCTGCATTTTTAACTCCAATACCGGGAACGCTTAAAAGATCTTCTTTGCCAGCCCTAGAGATTTGTTTAACGCTACCAAAGTATCTCAAGAGTGATTGTTTCTTTTCTTTGCCGATTCCTTGAAAACTATCCAAAAGAGACTTAGAAAAAGACTTAGATCTTTTCTTTCTTAAATTACTTATTGCAAATCTGTGAGTTTCATCTCTAATTTCTTGTAATAAACCATGACTTAATAAGAGGGGATCAACATTAATCTTCTCTCCATTATACTTATGTATAGAATCCATCTGACGTTTTCTTCTAACTCCCTTAGAAATAGATATTAACTCTATATTTTCGATATCTTTTTCTTTTAAAGTTCCCTTGGCAGCTTTTAGGTGTGTATACCCTCCATCTATTAAAATTAAATCCGGTCTAAGTATATTTTTATTTCTATATCTACGAGAAATAACTTCCTTCAAAGAAGAGAGATCATTTAAGGAATTGCTGTTATGAATATCATAAGTTCTATATTTTTCTTTTACTTTCCCATTTAGATCATACACAACACAAACCCCAACAGTATTTTCTCCAGCATGGTGACTTACATCATAGGACTCTATGATATTAACATCTTTCCCTAAACCTATTTCTTTACTAATTAGGGAAAACTTCTTTTTGTAATTCCTAGCGTCATTTCTTATCTTGTTAATAGAAAGTTTAGTGTTAGATGTTGCAATTTCAAGAAGTCCTTTATCTTTTTTACTTAATCTTGTATTTATATTTACTCTTTTTTTGAAATTTTCTGAAAGAGCTTTTTGAATAATACTTCTATTCTTTAGTGATTGAGATAAAAGTATTGTAGGGGGACAACTCTTTTTAGATAGGTAATAATTAATTAAAAATGATTCTAATATTTCTTCATCTAATGAAATATTACTCTGTTTAAAGTTTTCGTGACTTATTATCCATCCTCCTCTAACCCTTGTAACACCAACATAATTGATTTTATTATAAATAAATAGACAAATAGCATCTCTATCCTTAGTAAAACCCATTATGCTTTGTTTCCTTTGCACCTCTCTCAAAGAAGATAACTTATCTCTATAATTTGCAGCTCTTTCATATTCTTTTTCAGATGAATGTTTATCCATCAATTTATACAGGTCCTTTATTAGGTGGTCGCCCCTTCCCTTAAGAAGATCTTCTGCATTGTGTACTTCTTTATGATATTTATCTTTTCTTATAAAACCAACACATGGAGCAGAGCATTTTCCTATTTCGTATTGTAGACAAGGTCTTGTTCTATTTTTAAAAAAAGTATTGGAACAATCTCTGATTTTAAAAACCTTTTGGACTAGAGTTAAGGTTTCTTTAACAGCAAATGAATTAGGAAAGGGGCCGTATAATTTGTGTTCTTTTTTTCCCCTTCCTCGAAAAGATTTAGCAGAAGGATATTCATGTTCTAAATCAAATTTTATCCAAGGATAGCCTTTATCGTCTTTAAACTGAACATTAAATTTTGGTTTCACTTGAGTTATAAGATGTTGTTCTAATAAAAGGGCTTCAAGCTCAGAATTAGTTAAAGTAAAAGTTAAATATTCAGCTTCAAATAGCAAAGATAACACTTTCTTTTCGCTTTTATCTTTTTTAGTAAAATAACTTCTAACTCTTTTATCTAAACTTTTTGCTTTTCCTATATATAAAGGTTCTTTCTTTAAATTTAAGAATTTATAGATACCTGGATTGTTGGGGAGTCTTTTTAAATTCTCAAGTACCTTGTCATTTAGCCTAATTAATTCTTCCATGGAATTTAAATGAAGATTCGTTATTTCTTTTTAATAAATAAAAGACCTTCACTCTAAATAAGTAACCTTTGGCTTAAATGATGCTAATGGGACCGGACACCATCAAAAACACAAATAAATTCTAACATCTCTTCAGAGGTATTATGGACTCTGTGAAAATCTCCATCTTCAATAAATATAATCTCTCCAGCTTTAACCTTGAAACGTTCTTTATTTATTTCCATCTCTCCATTTCCGCTTCGGAATATATATACTTCTTCCTGTCCAGCATGACTATGACCTGTCGTGCTTTGATGAGGGTTAAGAATAGTTATGCTTGTTACGAGCTTCTTTAAAGTGTCGTTATCAGTGACCACATAACGTTCATCTTCTTTTACTACTTTCCAACCTGATTGGTTTTCCATATCTAACCTTCCTTTTAAAAAAAATTATTATCATTCATAAATAATACTTTAATCAAGATCATATATCCCTTTCAGTATTTTATTCACCTCTTTATGAGGATCATCTTTTGAAGTAATCTCACGACCTATAACAATATAAGTAGCACCATAAGACAATGCTTCAAATGGAGTTGAGGTTCTTCTTTGATCGTCATCTAGTTTAGAGTGAGAACGTATTCCGGGAGTTACCAAGATAAAATTATGTCCCATTTCTTCACGTAAAATTTTAATCTCATTTGGTGAACAGACTACTCCATCTAAACCTAGCTCGTGACTCAATTGAGCTAATCTTAATACATGGTCTTTAACACCCAAACTAACACCCACTTCCTTCAAAGAAGTTTCTTCTAGGCTAGTCAATAAAGTAACTCCTATTAAAAGTGGTTTTCTTTTACTATTATTACATTCCTCAACTGCTGCAAGTAGCATCTCCCTTCCACCCGAAACATGTACATTCAACATCCACACATCTAGATTGATTGCTGATCTAATGGCCCTTTGAACTGTATTTGGAATATCATGAAATTTTAGATCTAAAAAGATATCAAAACCCAGAGAAGTTAATTTTCTTACTGATTCTGGTCCTACAGAAGTAAATAGCTGACTTCCTACTTTAAGTTTACAAGTTTCGGGGTCTAAAGATTTTGCTAGATCTAAAGCTTTAGACCAATCTAGATCTAAAGCTATTATTAAAGGGCTTTCTTTTGAAGACATTATTCAGAAATTTTTCTTCCAGATTTTTTATTTAAGAAGTATAGAGCTTCTGAAACCAAAGCTATTACTATTCCAGTCAAAAATGAAAATAATATGACCCTACCTAAATTTCCTTGAAGAGTTACAAAGAGTAAATCAACTTCTACTGATACTGAATTTAAAGAGAAAATAATAAGAGAACCAACAACTATTAAGAGAAAAAAGAAAAAAAGAAAAATTACAGAAAAACGCATAAAATTTTAAGTATTGTTGCAAGGGGTTTCCCTTTAACTATTCTTTTTATAAAAAGCATGGGGAAAAATTAAAAACTAGTTGTTTATTCTACCTTTTAGGTCTTTGGAAGCTCTGAAATATGGATGAAACTTTTTTTCTATTGCAATGGAAGATCCTGTTCTGGGATTTCTACCAATTCTTGACTTTCTTGGTCTTAAGGAAAAGCTTCCAAATCCTCTAATTTCAATCCTTTGACCCTTTGAAAGACTCTTAGTTATGAATGAGAGTATTTGTCTTACTCCTTTATCAGTATCCTTTTTCTTAAGAAGATGAACTCTTTTGCAGGTATTCTTTATTAGGTCAGATTTATTCTTCATTCTTTTGCTCGTTAATCTCAGATTTAATCATATCACCAATATTAGACTTTGAAGAATCTTCTATTTCCTGATTCTTCTTTAGATTTTCTTTTAATGCATCCCTTTCTTCTTGCTTCTCTAAGGCTCTTAAAGACAAAGTAATATCTCTTTTATCTTTATTCACATTTGCAATTAATATTTCCATTTCAGAATCTATATCTAGTTTGGTTTCTAAATTTGAGTTAACAAAATCTTTTTGTGAAAGTGTACCGTTTATTCCTTCTGATAAGCTCAAGGTTATCTTCTCGTCATTAATATCTACTACCTTTCCAGTAACTTTTGAACCTTTGGGATTCTCTTTGATATAGTCATTAAAAGCATCTCCATACAGTTGCTTAATTCCTAAAGAAATTCTTTCTCTTTCGGAATCAATTGACAAAACCACAGTTTCAATTTCTTCATTAGTCTCTAAGGCTCTAAGCGATTCTTCATCATTATCCCAAGATATATCTGATAGATGTACTAAACCATCAATCTTTCCTTCTAACTCTATGAAGATTCCAAAGTCTGTTTTAGATTTTATTAAGCCTTTTACCTTATCTCCTTCTTTATACTTATGATCAAAAACCTGCCAGGGGTTTTCTTTAAGTTGTTTAAGTCCTAATGAAATTCTTCTTTTCTCTTCATCAATTTCTAGAATCATTACTTCAACCTGTTCTTCTAGTTCGACTACTTTCGAAGGATGAATATTTTTGTTAGTCCAATCTATTTCTGAAACATGAACCAAGCCTTCCACTCCATCATCAATTTCAGCAAAAAAACCATAATCCATTAGGTTAGTTACCTTTCCCATAACAGATGTATTGATTGGGAATTTATTTTCAATCCCAATCCATGGATCATCAAATAGCTGTTTAATTCCTAAAGAGACTCTCTTTTCGGATTGATCATATTTAATCACTACAACATCAATTTCCTCTCCAACTTTTATTGCTTCTGAAGGATGATTAATCCTGCTCCAAGAAATATCTGTTATATGAAGTAGTCCATCTACTCCACCTAAATCAACAAAAGCACCATAATCAGTAAGATTTTTTACCGTTCCTTTTAGCTTTTGTCCTTCAAATATTCCTGATAATAGTTTCTCTCGTTCTTCAAAATTTACTTCTTCAAGAACTGCCTTCCTTGACAGGACTACATTGCTTTTCTCTTTATCAATCTTAATTACTTTAAATTCTTCATATTTTCCTTCTAAATGATCTAGGTCCTTTGTTGGCATTACATCAGCCAAAGATCCTGGAAGAAAAGCTTTAATTCCTTGAATATCTACAGTCATTCCACCCTTCACCTTACCTGTTATCAAACCCTTTAAAATTTCACCAGAATCTAACCCTTCTTCAATTCTTTTCCAAACTTCTTTCTTTATAGCCTTTTCTCTAGAAACTTTTGTGTTTCCGTGCCCATCTTCTATTGCTTCAAGAACCATCTGAACTTCATCCCCAACAGAGACATCCAATTTTCCAGATTGATCTAAAAATTCATTAATAGGGACAGCAGCTTCCGACTTGAGACCTACATGGACTATTACATGGGTTTCAAGAATATCTACAACAATAGCAGTTACTAAGCTTCCTACCTTCATATTTACCCTGCTAAGGTTCTCTTCTAATAACTGCTCAAAATTTACTGACATACTTATATTCCTACAATTCTCCAAATGATAACCGCTTTATTTCTTTTAAGACTTGCCTTGCATCCAGATTAGTTGTATCTATAACCAAAGAATCTTCAGCGGGCTTCAAAGGCGAATAGTCTCTCTCCTTATCTTTCTTATCTCTTTCAGCTAACTTATCTAAAAGGATGCGCATGTTAACCTTGCTATCCACCCTTTTCAACTGAATATATCTTCTCTTGGCCCTTTCTTCCAAGGAAGCTGTTAAATATATTTTTATATCTGCTTCTGGAAATATTACCGTTCCCATATCCCTTCCATCTGCTACTAGCCCTGGAAGCTTAAGAAATTCTTTTTGACAAGGCCTGATAAAATCTCTTATTAAGGGGTCAGCAGCTAATAAAGATGTTTCTCTTGCTATATCTTCTGTTCTAACCTGTTTTGTGATTTCTTGGCCCTGAAAGAAAACTCTTACGGGCTCACCTATGTTCCCAGCATCAAAGTTAACTTTAAATTCTTTTTTGATATGTTCTTTTTCTTCTACAAAACTTTCTAAGCTTATCTTTTCTTTATTTAAATAATAAGCCAGAGTCCTATATAGAGCTCCACTATCTAGAATATTCCAATCTAGATCTATAGAGAGCATTTGGGAAATAGTCCCCTTCCCTGCTCCACTTGGACCATCAATTGTAATTACAGGTATTTTTTTCATGTTGATACTTTTCTAATCTTCATTCCCAGCTTCCTTGAAGTCTCAAAGAAATTTGGAAAAGAAGTGTCTATATTCTTACAATCAATAATCCTGCAAGTATTCTGAGCTCTTAATGAAGCGATAACAGAAGCCATTGCTATTCTATGATCACCAAAGGAGTATATTTTTGCTCCTTTAAAAGGCGCTCTTTCATTAGACTGAATAGATTGGTCTAATCCAAAAACATCAATTCCTTCTTCCTTTAGAGTGAAATCTACACCAAATTCTTTTAGTGATTTAGACATAGAATCAAGCCTATTACTCTCTTTATGTTTTAACTCTGCAATACCATCTATAGTTGTTTTGCCTTTTGCTAGAGAAGCAGCAACAAACAGTAAGGGTAATTCATCTATTAAATTAGGAATTATATCTTGAGTTAAGTTTATAGCTTTTAACTTAGAGGTTTTAACTTCAATATCTGCTGTTGGTTCATTTTCTGTAGAAATACCATTAATGCTTATATTACCTCCCATTTCTTGAAGCACTTCGAGAAAACCTGTTCTAGTTTTATTTATACCTATATTTCTCAAAACAATATGAGAATTAGGCGATATGAGTCCTGACAATATAAAAAAAGCTGCAGAAGAAAAGTCACTGCAAACTTTTATATTACAAGGCTTTATCTCTTCAGGGGGATAGATAACAATTTTTTTTCCTGAATTAGATGAAGAGGTCTCAACTTTTACACCAAATTTTTTGAACATCTTCTCAGTATGATCTCTACTAACAAGTTTTTCATATATAACAGATGGACTATTTGCATACAAAGCTGCAAACATAATACTAGATTTAACTTGAGCACTATTTATTGGCATTTTGTAAGCAATAGAATTTATTTTCTCAGTTTTTGATATCTGCAAAGGGGGCATACCTTCTTTGTAGGCCTTAATACAAGACCCCATTTTAGAAAGAGGCTCAATTATCCTACTCATAGGCCTTTTGAGTAAAGACGGGTCGCCTGTTACAACTGAACTAAATTTTTGGCCAACAAGGATACCTGACATCAATCTCATTGAAGTGCCTGAATTTCCTAAATTTAATTTAGAGGAGGGTTTTTCTAGACCATAAAGACCTTTGCCAATTATTTTTAACTTTTTCCCTTTTCTAGAAATCTCTATACCCATCCTTTGGAAAGCGTTTAACGTAGCAAGACAATCTTCACTTTCTAAAAAACCTTTTATAGTAGAAGTTCCAGAAGCTAGAGAAGCACACATAATTGCTCTATGAGAGATGGACTTATCTCCTGGGATAAAGATTTCACCATTCAAAGAATCTGTAGGTTCTACTAAAAAATCCATATTTACTTCTTATCTACTAGCTTATCTCTTGATGATTTCAAATCATCTAAATATGATAAAATTAATTTTTCATCATTTGATTTAATCAATTTATAGATATGATTGAGCGAGTCAGTGAATCCTTCTATTGACCTTAAAATTTCTTCTTTGTTTGAAAGAAAAATGTCCTTCCACATAGTTGGGTCACTGGAAGCTGTTCTAGTATAACCTTCTAAACTTCCTCCTGAATAAAGAAAAGTCTTATCTGAGAGATTCTTATATAACAAATCCATTAAAGCATAAGTGACAATATGAGGAAGATGGCTAGTTAAAGAAAAAATCTTATCATGCACTTCTGGTTTCATAGGTAGTACCTCTGCTCCCATTGAAACCCAGAAATCTTTTAGTCTTTTAAAATCACCTTCTTTAGATTGACTACTTATTCTTGAAATTAATACTATTTTCTTCTCAAATAAAGAAGCAGTAGAGTTCTCTAAACCACTCTTCTCTGAACCAGCAATAGGATGAGACAACAGGAATTTATTAGATAGCTTAGGGTTCGAATTTAGAAATTTTAGTAACTCAGTTTTAGAACTTAAAGTATCACTAAAAATTGCTTGTTCTTGAGTAACTTTATCTTTAATTGAATTATAAGCTTCTTCTATTGATAGAGTAGGTACTGAAAATATAACCAAAATATCATTATTAAAAATATTAAAGGCGTTATCTTGGTTCTCTACTAAACCTAACCTAAAAGCCTCTCTAACTATGTCTTCATTCTTATCTATACCGAAGATTGATGCCTTAGAATTTATTATGGAAAGTTTTTTAAGAATTGAACCCCCTATTAAACCAAGTCCAACTATTAAAATATTCTTAAATACTACTCTGCCCATTTAATGATCAATAAGAGATAAAAGTTTTTCTTTAAAAAATGTATTTTCTTCAACAAGTCCAATAGTAACTCTCAAATGATTTGGCATGCCATATACTTCCATAGGTCTTGCTATTACTCCTTTTTGCAATAATTTTAAAAACAATTCTTTTGAATTTTGCTTACAATCGAAACAAATAAAATTTGCATAAGATTGAATGAATTCGTAACCTATGGAATCAAAAAATTTATATAGGTCTTCCTTCCCAAGCTTATTAAGTTCCAAAGAGTTTGATAAATGTTCTTTATCATCTAGAGCGTATTCTGCTGCTTTCAAAGCCAAAGAATTTACATTAAAAGGTTGCCTAATTCTATTAAAGTAATCGGAAATTCTCTTTGATGAAACTGAATATCCTACCCTAAGTCCAGCTAATCCATAAGCCTTTGAAAAGGTTCTGGAGATGATAAGATTAGGAAAACTTTCAGTAAGGGGTAATTGGATATCTTCTTTTTCATAATTTGAGTAATCAAAATAAGCTTGATCTAAAAGAACTAAAATATTTTTAGGGATTTCCTCTAGAAATTTTGTTAATTCAGTTTTTTCTAAAAAAGTTCCTGTGGGGTTATTAGGATTTGCTATAAATATAATTCTAGTTTTCTTATTGATTGCATCTTTCATTAATTGAAGATCATGGCCCCAATTGGTAGTAGGAACTTCTATTCCTTCAGCTCCCATTGATTGAATTACCAGGGGGTATACTGCAAAAGCATATTTTGAAAAAATAGCATTATCACCATTGCGTAAAAAGCATCTTGCTATGAACTCTATAATGTCATTGGAGCCATTCCCCAGGGTTATTCTATCTGCACTCACTTTATATTCTTGGCTTAAACATTCTTTGAGTCTGGAGCCATTTCCATCTGGATATCTATTAAGATCCTTTAAAGATTCTTGAATTGCCTTGAGAGCTTTTGGACTAGGACCTAAAGGGTTTTCATTACTTGCAAGCTTAATAACATTCTTTATACCTAGGTCTTTTTCAATATGTTCTATAGGTTTTCCTGGTTCATAGGGTACTAACTTTTTGATACCTGGATTGAGCAGGTCTTCTATATTCGTTTTCATGTTGTTAATTAATTGCCCTTGGGTAGGACCCTAAAATCTTAATACTGACTTGAATATTTCTTAATTCTTTTAACAAATTAGACATTTTTTTATCTTCTAAGTGTCTGTCTAAATCTAAGAAAAAAGAATAATGCCATTTGTCATTCTTTGAAGGTCTATAGGCTATGTGAGTTAGATTAAGTTTATTCTTATTTATTGGTTTTAGAACATTATAAAGAGCGCCGGGTTCATTTTTTGTAGTAATAATTAAAGAAGTTTTGTCTTTGCCAGAAATCCTTCCTTCTTGATGGCCTAAAATTATAAATCTTGTAGTGTTATTAGAATAATCTTCTATATTACTTTTGATAATTTCTAATCCATATTTTTCAGCTGCTAAACTACCTGCTATTGCAAGAACATTGTCTTTACTAACAGCATTTTTCGCAGCTACAGCATTACTAGAAACAGCAACTTTCTTTACCCTAGGACAATAGGAATCCAACCAATGTCTACATTGAGCTAATGTTTGTTCGTGAGCATGTATTTCAAAATTATCCCTAGGTAAAGCTCTATTAGATCCCATAAGACTATGATGGATATTCATTTCTATTTCACCACAAATCTTTAAATCAAAAGAAGATAAACAATCAAGGGTTATATTAACTGATCCCTCGGTAGAATTTTCTATAGGTACGATACCATAAGAATCATTACCTTCACTTACATCTCTAAATACTCCCTCTATACTCTCTGATGGTTTTGTATTTACCTCATTACCAAAATTTTCTTTAGCAGCAGCTTCAGAAAAAGTTCCTTCAGGTCCAAGAAAAGAAACTTGAATAGATTCTTGGTTAGTTCTGCAAATAGCAATAATCTCTCTAAAAATTGTATTAACTTGTTGTTCCTCCAAAGGACCTTTATTTAAAGACTGTAACTTATTTAAAATCTTTGCTTCAACTTCAGGCCTATAAACGAATTTTTTTTCTCCTTCTATTTTTGAAATATCTCTAGAATATTCTAGCCTTTTGTTCAAATGAGATAGCAAACTTGCATCTATCTCTTCTATCAAATTTCTAAATTTTATGAGTTCTTTTTTTTCAGACATGAATCTACAGATTATCCTTTTCGAATTCAGCCATAAACTCTATTAAACAATCTACTCCCTCTTCTGGCATTGCGTTGTAGATACTAGCTCTCATACCGCCAACAGATCTATGACCTTTAAGAGCAAAAAGATCTCTTTTAACCGATTGGTCTAAAAACCTTGAATTTAATGACTCTTGCCTTAATAGAAACGGTATATTCATAATAGATCTTGAAGATTCTTCTATATTATTAAAATAAAGATCAGATTGATCTATAAATTTATAAAGTTTATTAGCTTTGTTTAAATTAGTTTTGTGTATTTCTTTTAACCCACCCATAGATTTTAACCATTTAAAAACTTTTCCAGCTACATACCAAGCAAAAGTTGGGGGGGTGTTATACATAGAATTATTTTTTTGATAAGTAGTGTAATTAAGCATTGTGGGGACAAATTCTTCTGCTCCCCCTAAAAGATCTTTTTTAATTATTGCAAAGCCCAACCCTGCTGGACCTATATTCTTCTGAGCTCCTCCATAAATAACCCCAAAATTAGATACCTGTATAGGTTCTGAAAGGATGCTCGATGAATAATCTGCAATTAAAGGAACCGTTGTTTCTTTTAAAGACCTGAGTGCCACTCCTCCAATAGTCTCATTTGGAGTAATATGAATATAATTGGATTGAGAATTAATTTTCCAGGTATTTTGCTGAGGAAAATAATTAAAGTTTTTTTCTTCTGAACTTGCACAGATCTCAACTTTGTTATATTTCTTTGCTTGATTAATGGCCTTTCCAGCCCAATAACCAGAGTTTACATAACTAACCACTTCATCTAATTTTGAAAAGTTAAGAGGAATCATAGACATTTGAAGTGAAGCACCACCATGTAAAAAAATTACACAATAGTTATCAGGAATAGATAGCAAATCAATAAAATCCTGAGTTGCTTGGAAAGCCATTTCTTGAAAATCATCACTTCTATGACTTATCTCCAGAACAGAAACTCCAAGACCCTTCCAGTCAAGAACCTCTTCTTGTACTTCTTCTAAAACAGGTAAAGGAAGGGTAGCAGGACCAGCACCAAAGTTAAATTTTCGCTTCATTTTTTTCTTATCTCATGACATTTTAGTCAGACATAAATTTTTCGCTTATTGAAGCTAAACTGATAAGACTCTCTCCATCCTTTAAACGAATAACTTTAACCCCCTGAGTATTTCTGCCTATGATATTTATTTCTGACACTCTCGTTCTAACTAACATACCTTTATCTGAAATCAACATAACCTCATCATCACCTTTTACTTGTGCAGCTCCTATTAAATTTCCATTACGATCAGAAGTTTGCATAGCTATAACACCCTTTGCACCTCTCCTCGTTCTCCTAAAATCTTCGGAATTTGAACGTTTACCAAACCCATTCTGGCTTACTGTTAAGATAGAAGTTTCTTCAGAAGGAACTATAAGAGAAATCACAAATTGTTCGTCTTGAAGCTTTATACCTCTTACACCTCTAGCAACTCTTCCCATAGCTCTAACTTCTGACTCTGAGAAATGAGCTGCCTTACCTGCATTTGAAACTAACATTATATGTTTTTTACCATCAGTAATTGTTGTTCCTACAAGCTCATCTCCTTCTAGCAGAGTTATTGCTTTTTTACCTCCTTTTCTTTGATTAGAAAATTCCATAAGAGAGGTCTTTTTTACTACACCCTTTCTAGTTGACATAAAGATATAATGTTCAGAATCATATTTCTCAACTGCTACCATGCTTGTAATTCTCTCTCCTTCCTTAAGCTGAATTAGGTTTACAAGAGGCCTTCCCTTTGCAGATCTACCAGCTAAAGGTATTTGATAGACTTTTAACCAGTACACCTGTCCTAAGTTAGAAAAACAAAGAAGAGTTGTATGGGTATTTGCTATTAATAGTTGTTCGACAAAATCTTCATCTTTTACTGAAGCTGCTGTTTTCCCAGTTCCACCTCTCTTTTGAGCTTTATATTCCTCAAGTGGTTGAGTTTTAGCATAACCTTGATGTGAAATAGTGACTACCCTATCTTCAGGTGTTATAAGATCTTCTGTTTTAAAATCTGCAACAGAATCTTGAATTGCTGTTTTTCTATCATCTCCATAAGTTTCTTGAATCTCTTTTAGTTCTTCGGTAATTTCTTTGACTAATCTATTGGGATCAGACAAAATTTGAGTTAGATCAATTATATGGTCAATTATTTGTTCGTATTCTTGAATCAATCTATCTTGTTCAAGACCAGTCAGCCTTTGAAGACGCATATCAAGTATGGCTTGTGCTTGCTGTTCAGATAATTGGTATGTTTTTCCAATTAATCCTATTGAGTCCTCTATTTCTTCAGGCCTACAAGCTTCTGATCCTGCTTTTTTTAGCATATTCATTACGTTACCTGGTTTCCATTTTTTTGATAATAATTTTGATTTTGCCTCTACACCGTCTTTGCACTTCTTAATTAACTCAATCATGGCGTCAATATTTGCCAAAGCAATTGAAAGGCCTTCTAATACATGTCCTCTTTCTCTAGCTTTTTTTAAATCGAAAAGAGTTCTTCTAGATACAACTGCCTTTCTATGGTTAACAAAAACTTCTAGTATTTGTCTAAGACTTAGTAAGGTTGGTTTCCCTTCAACTAAAGCAACATTATTAATACCAAAAACAGTCTGCATCTGAGTCTGAGAAAATAGATTATTTAGAACTACATCAGGGATTTGTCCAGATTTCATCTCTATTACTACCCTTACACCATCTTTGTCTGATTCATCTCTTATTTCTCTTATGCCTTCTATCTTCTTATCTCTTGATAGTTCAGCTATTTTTTCTATTAATCTTGCTTTATTAACCATATATGGCATTTCTGTGATAACAATCTTAGTAACAGAATCAGAATCCTCATCTTCAATAATAGTTTTAGCTCTTATCTGTACTTTTCCTTTACCAGACTGATATGCGTTTAGGATACCTGATCTACCATTGATTATTCCTCCTGTAGGAAAGTCTGGTCCAGGCATCATGCTTACTAGTTTCTCTATTGACACATCAGGGTTTTCTATAAACTCTAAACAGGCTGATATTGTTTCATTTAAGTTATGAGGTGGCATATTTGTTGCCATTCCTACTGCTATTCCTGAAGAACCATTAATCAATAGGTTAGGTATTTTCGAAGGAAAAACCTCTGGCATAGTTTCTGTATCATCAAAGTTATTTACAAAATTTACTGTATCCTTTTCTAAGTCTGTTAAAAGCTCGTGTGCTATCTTGGACATCCTTACTTCTGTATAACGTTGAGCGGCAGGAGGATCTCCATCCATTGAACCAAAGTTTCCTTGAGGGTCTACCAGGGGATATCTCATACTAAACCATTGAGCCATTCTTACTATAGTATCGTAAGCAGCTCCATCTCCGTGAGGGTGGTACCTTCCTATTACTTCACCTACTATTCTTGCTGACTTTCTGTGTGGTCTATTCCAATCGTTATTCAATCCGTGCATAGCATACAAGACCCTCCTATGAACTGGCTTCAGTCCATCTCTAGCATCAGGAAGAGCTCGTCCTACAATTACGCTCATCGCATAATCTAAATAAGATTGCTTTAACTCTTCTTCAAGATTAACAGGTATTATTTCACTAATTAATGACTCATTCATATTAATTTATATATACAAAATTGAACGAAGAACAGACCTTTGAAAGGCCTATAACTATTGGTTTTCTTGGATTGAATAGAATTTTCAACTTGGATTAGAATTTTATCATATTCCAAGTAAAAAAAGGGGTTTAAATCAATTAAATAAAGGAGAAAAATTAAGCTTTAAATTCAGTAACTAAAGCAGAAACAGAATCCTTAGCATCACCAAACAACATTCTAGTATTAGATTTAAAAAATAATGGATTTTGTATTCCTGCAAACCCAGATGCCATAGATCTTTTTAATACAAATGTTGTCCTTGCTCTATCTACTTCAATAATCGGCATACCGTATATTGGGCTTCCTTCATTCTCCTTTGCATCCGGATTCACTACATCATTTGCACCTATAACTATACAAACATCAACTGTATCCATAATCGGGTTTACATCTTCTGGCTCAACTAGAACATCATATGAAACGTTGGCTTCAGCTAAAAGAACATTCATATGTCCTGGCATACGACCTGCAACAGGATGAATAACATATTTTACTTCCGTACCATTTGCTTCTAATAACTCCCCAAGTTCTCTAACGACGTGTTGCGCTTGTGCCACTGCCATTCCATAACCTGGTACTATCAAGACTGATGAAGAAGCTTCTAATATCAGATAAGTATCCGAAGAACTTATTGGCTTAACCTCTCCCTGCTCATCTTGTCCTCCTGAACTTAAGTCCTTAACAGCTCCAAAACCACTAAAAAGTACATTAGCTAAGGAACGGTTCATTGCCTTGCACATTATATTGGTTAGAATTAATCCACTAGCACCTACTAAAGCACCTGCTACAATTAGAACATTGTTTTCTATAACAAACCCTGCAGCACAAGCAGCTAAACCAGAAAAACTGTTTAGTATAGCTATCACCACAGGCATGTCAGCGCCACCGATGGGAATTACTAGAAATATTCCTAAAACGAAAGCAAGAATACAAATAAGGCCTAATATTTGATATTGAGTCTCAGTAAATAATCCTTGAGTAAAGATCATTTCTACACCACACGTGAAGAGACATACTAATAGTAAAAAGTTAACTATTTGCTGACCTTTATAGAGTAAAGGTTTTCCACTGATAACTTCTGAGAGTTTTCCCCATGCAATTAAACTTCCAGAAAAAGTGACTCCTCCTATTAGTACTGTAAGAAAGATGGCTATTAATGGTGCTATATTTAATCCAATATTGCTGAGATACTCTGCTGAACCAACCAGCAAACTGGCTATACCACCAAAGCCATTGAATAAAGCTACCATTTCAGGCATTGAGGTCATTTTTACTTTAGTGGCAGCAAAATAACCTATGCAGGAGCCTATTAGTAGCCCAATAATAATCCAGCTAAAGTCAATAATATGCTGATCTAAGAGAGTAACTATAATTGCTAACAGCATTCCAGATGAAGAAACTAGATTCCCTCTTCTTGCTGTTTCTGGAGAACCGAGCATTTTCAAACCAAATATGAAAAGCATAGAAGATAAGATATATAAAAGATTTACAATTAATGGGACGTTTAGTTCTTCAAGAAATATCATTCAGCATCCTTCTTCTTAAACATAGATAACATTCTATTTGTCACTAAATATCCACCCACCACATTTATAGTTGCAAAAATAACTGCTGCTGTTCCGAGCATAACTGTTATAGGTTCAGACAAAACACCTGCGCCTGAAGCAAGTAAAGCCCCAACCAAAGTAATCCCAGAAATTGCATTTGCTCCGGACATTAAAGGAGTATGAAGTGTAGAAGGAACTTTTGAAATAAGTTCGAACCCTAAAAAAATACTTAGTACAAGAATAAATAAAAGCAAAGTTATCTCAGTTTCCATAATTAAATTTTTTGTTTAATGGCCTTATTAACTACTTGGCCTAAGTGAGTTACAACACATCCAGATAAAATCTCGTCTTGTAGATCAAAGTTAAAATTCTTGTTTTCAGAATCCCAATATTCTTCAATTAAGTTAAACAAATTGCTTCCGTATACCAAAGAGGCATCCATAGCTACTTGTCCTGGCAAATTTGATAAGCCTATTATAGTTACACCATTGTATTCAACAGTCTCATTTGGTATGGAGCCTTCAACATTTCCTCCAGAATTTACTGCCATATCTAACACTACGCTCCCTGGTTGCATCCCACTAAGCATTTCTTGTGTAATTATCCTTGGTGCTGATTTACCAAAAACTTGAGCAGTAGTGATTACTACATCAGAGTTCGAACATATCTTTTTCATTCTTTCTTGTTGTAGCTTAACTTGATCCTTTGTTAGTTCTTTTGCATACCCTTGTTCAGTTTCTTCCGTACTTCCAATATCAATTTGAACAAACCTAGCACCCAAAGATTTAACTTGCTCTTCTACTACAGGACGAGTATCAAAAGCTTCCACTCTTGCTCCCAATCTTTTTGCTGTTGCAATTGCTTGTAAACCAGCTACTCCGACTCCTACTACAAAGACTTTACTAGGAGAAATAGTTCCAGCTGCCGTCATCATCATAGGAAAAGATTTCTTTAAATATTTTGAAGCCTCAATTACTGCAGAGTACCCGCCTAAATTTGCCTGTGAACTAAGAGCATCCATTTTTTGTGCCCTTGTTATCCTGGGAATTAACTCCATACTTATAGAAGAAACTGAGAAATTTTTGAATTCCCTTACAAGTTGAATTTCATTAAAAGGATCTAAGAAACTAATATGTATTGCTTCTTTCTTTAAAAATGAGATCTCTTCCTGTGGAGGTTTATTGATTCTGCATATAATATCTGAAGAAGACAGGGATGCTTTTCTGTCCTTTACAACTTCTGCTCCTGCTTCTTGATAAAGAGAATCTAATAGATGGAGTTTTTTACCTATACCTGCTTCAGTCTTGACATCTATTCCTATATCAGTAAATCTTTTTACTGTCTCGGGAAGAACACTAACTCTATTTTCTGATTCCTCTTCAATAGGAAAAAATATTTGCACTTTTTATGAACTGTTATTTAATGTTTAGAGAATAATTAATTTAACACAATATAAGGAAGGTCGCCTTAATCTTTTTTTGACTATGAAACAAAATATAGATAAAGAGGAAGTAGAAAAATTTAATGAGCTTGCAAAAGACTGGTGGAATCCAAAAGGTGACTTCAAGTCTCTTCATCAAATTAACCCTCTTAGAATTAACTTTATAAAAGAAAGAACTAGCTTAGCAGGCAAGCAAGTCCTAGATGTGGGCTGCGGAGGCGGCCTATTGGCAGAAGTTCTATCTGATCTTGGGGCAATTGTTACTGCTATAGACGCATCAGAGAAGACAATTAAGATTGCAAAAAGCCATGCCAAGCAAGTGGAAAGTAATGTTACTTATATAAAAGCTTCTCTAGAAGAGTTCATAGAAATTGAACCTAGAGCAAAGTTTGATGTAATAACATGCTTAGAAATGTTAGAACATGTTCCTCAACCCTTTCAGATACTAAAAAGCTGTTCAGATCTTCTTAATCAAAACGGTGATCTTTTTCTTTCTACAATAAATAGAAACCCTCGTTCTTACTTATTTGCCATTATAGGAGCAGAATATTTACTTAATCTTCTACCAAAGGGTACTCACGACTATTCGAAATTTATTAAACCGTCTGAGCTTTCAAAATGGCTTAAAGAATCTAACTTAAATACTTTAAAGACTGTAGGCTTAAGCTATAACCCTATAACTGATCATTATTGGTTAGGTAAAGATATCGCCGTCAACTATTTATTACATGCCTCTAAAGTATGAAAGATATTGAATTTATAGCTTTCGACTTGGATGGGACTTTGCTTGATACTGCTCAAGACTTTTTAATTGCTGTTAATAAATTAAGGTCAAGATATTCATTTCCTGCTTGCAAACTGGAAGAGGTTAGGGTCAGGGTTTCTGAAGGGGCGTTAAGTTTAGCTAGCCTTGCCTTAGATTTGGGAGAAGAAAGTCGGAATAAAATAGAGTTTCACAGAAATGAATTACTAAAGATATACAGCTCTTGTTGCTTGGATAAGACAACTCCTTTTGAAGGAATAAATGAGTTGTTAACTAAGATTAATAAGGAAGGACTAAAGTGGGGTATTGTAACTAATAAACCCAAAAAGTTTGCAAAGAAGATAGTTCATCATTTCTTTTCCTCTTATCAACCATCTTGCCTTATCTGTCCTGAAGATACTGGGGAGAGAAAACCGAGTCCTAAAGGATTGTTAAAGGCTTGCCTAGAAGTTGACTCTAATCCAAAAAAATCAATTTATGTAGGAGATCATCTTATTGATATCAAGGCAGGAAAGAAAGCAAATATGATTACCATTGCTGCTTCTTATGGATATATTCCTCAGGGTGAAAAACCTTCTAACTGGGGCGCAGAATATATTGTAGATTTTCCTCAAGAAATACATTCCATAATATTTAGTTAAAATATGATTAATCTTAGTAATTACCATCCTCAAAAGAAATTACTAGCTAATAAAGTAATTTTAATAACTGGTAGTACTTCAGGTATAGGCAGAGAAGCCTCAATAACTTTTTCACGGTTTGGAGCAAAAACTATTTTACTTGGCAGGAGTGTTGAGTTACTTGAAGAAACCCATGACCTTATAGTTTCTAATAATCTAGAGAAACCTATACTGCATGCCTTAGACTTCGATAAAGCTGAAGAAATAGATTACCTGCAAATAGCTCAATCAGTTCTACAAGAATATGGGAAGTTGGATGGATTATTAAATAATGCAGGAATTCTAGGAAAAAAAGTTTCCATAGAAGATTATAATATTAAGCATTGGAGAGAGGTCCTTAAAATAAATTTAGAATCAGGATTTTTACTCACAAAATCTCTGCTTCCAGCATTAAGAAAAGCAAATAATTCCTCAATAGTTTTTACTTCTTCTGATGTTGGAAGAGAAGGTAAAGCTTATTGGGGAGCATATTCCATCTCTAAATTTGCTATAGAAGGACTTGTCCAAATACTAGCTGAGGAATTAGAAAATACCTCAAATATTAGGGTAAATGCTGTTAATCCAGGTCCAACTAGAACTAAGATGAGGATTGAAGCTTATCCCGCTGAAAATCCTAGAAAAAATCCTTTTCCTAAAGATATCATGAATGCATACCTTTATCTAATGGGTGAAGACAGCATAAGGTGTAATGGTGCGTCTATAGACGCTCAATAGCTAATACATCTTCTTGGCTTAACTCTCTCCAGGTACCTCCTTTTAAACTAGAAGGTAGAAATACATTTCCAAATCTAACTCTCTTTAACCTAGAAACTCTTAACCCTTGACTCTCCCATAACCTTCTGACTTCTCTATTTCTACCTTCAGAAATAACCATAGCAAACCATTGGTTAGTACTGCCCTTCCTTCCTTTTTGAATATCAATAAATTTGGCGAAACCATCTTCTAATACAACCCCATCAATAAGCCGTCTTAATATCTTGTCATTTACTTTTCCATTTATTCTCGCTACATACTCCCTTTCAATATTTGAAGAAGGATGCATTAATCTATTTGATAACTCTCCATTATTTGTAAATAACATTAGACCTGATGTATTGATATCTAATCTGCCCACTGAGACCCACCTACCTGATTTTATCTTTGGAAGAGAATCAAATACTGTGTTTCTTTGATCTTTATCTTTCCTTGAGGAGATTTCTCCTATTTTTTTGTTATAAATTAGTACTCTTTTCCTTTGATTGGCATTCTCAGGAAGATATATTTCTTTACCGTCAAACTTTATTTTGTCTGCAGAAGAAATTAATTGTCCTAAACTTGCATTCTTGCCATTAACTTGGATTCTTCCTTCACTTATAAAAGATTCTATTTTCCTTCTTGATGCTAATCCATAAGAGGAGAGGACTTTTTGAATCCTTGATCTCATCTAAATAAGAATATTTTGGTGTGGGTTCTAAGAGGGTAGAAAATCTTTAGCAGGTTGTTCAGCATCATGCTCTTTGTTATCTAAAGGAAGTTCCATGTCCATTGCTTCTACTTCTGGAAGATCAGGAAGTCTTGGTAATTCTCTTAAGTGTTGTAATCCGAAATAATCTAGAAATTCCTTAGTTGTTGAATATAGCGAAGGCTTACCAGGAACATCCCTATGACCCACTACTTTAATCCACCCCCTCTCCAAAAGACCTCTTATTAACTGAGTCCCAATACTTACCCCCCTAACATCCTCTATTTCTCCTCTTGTAATAGGTTGTCTGTAAGCTATTAAAGAGAGTGTTTCAAGTGTAGCTTTTGATAAAGACTTGGGTTTCTCTCTCCATAATTTAGCAATGTAAGGTGAAAGATCTTGTCTTACTTGAAGTCTATACCCCGAAGATACTAATTTTAACTCAACACCCCTGTTAACACACTGAAGATCTATTTCTTTAAGAGCCTCCTGTATTTCCTCTTTAGATGGCCTTTCATTTTCTTCAAAGATCTCTTGCAATGACTCTATCGTTAAAGGTCTTGAAGCTGAAAGAAGTGAAGCTTCAATAATTTGTAGAAGTTTATTTTGCATTAGTGTACCTCTTTTATTCCTTTTATGTGTATAGGACCAAATTCTTCAGACTGAACTATTTCTATTAATGAATCCTTGATCAATTCTAGAACTGCTAAAAAAGTAACCACCACCCCAAGTTTTCCTTCTTGAACTAAGAATAAAGAAGAAAATTCTATAAAAGATTCTTTCTTCATTCTTTCTAATATCTCAGACATCCTTTCTCTTGTAGAGAGTTGCTCAAAATTAATTAAATGAGCTTTAGATTGTTCAGCTCTTTGCATAACCTCAGATAAAGACAAAGATAAATCTTGAAGGGAGACTTCAACATGGGGTGTTTCTATTTGGAATTCAGGGAGTTTTGCTGAAGTCGGAAAAAAATCTCTATTGAGTCTAGGAATTGTATCTAATTTCTCCGATATCTCTTTGAATCTCTGGTACTCTTGTAATCTATGAATAAGTTCAGCTCTGGGATCTTCTTCAATCATCTCTTCTTCATGTCTGGGTAGAAGCATTCTTGATTTAAGCTCTGCAAGATAAGCAGCCATTACTAGATAATCTCCTGCTAATTCAATTTTAAAGGCCTCCATAAGATTTATGTATGATGTATATTGTTGAGTTATAAGCTCTACATTTATATCAGCAATATTAATATTCTGTTTCTTAATTAAATAAAGAAGAAAGTCTAATGGGCCAGCAAAAGTATCGAGTAAGACCTCTAAAGCATTAGGTGGTACATAAAGATCTTCTGGTAAAGAAGTAACACGCTCCCCCTTTACCGTGGCTAAAGTGAGTTCCTCTTGACGAGGAATCTTGGTTTCTATATCAACCATTTCTCCAATACTATATGCATTGGAGGTTTATTATAGCCAGCTCAAGAAAAAAACGCATCTAATGGATTTTCTCTTACGAATATCTATTAGTAATTGGATATCTTCTATCTTTTCCAAAACCTCTGGCAGTAATCCTTACTCCAGGTGGAGCTTGTCTCCTTTTATATTCATTCTTATCAATTAATTTAATAATTTCTTCTACAGTTTTTTTATTTAACCCCTTACTAACTATCTCTTCCATACCCGCATCTTTTTCAACATATAACTCTATGATCTTGTCTAGGATCTCATAACTAGGAAGACTGTCTGTATCCTTTTGATCATCAGCAAGTTCAGCTGAAGGAGGTCTATCTATAATTCTTTTTGGAATAACCTCAGATAAAGAGTTTCTATAATTAGCTAATTGATAGACCCAAGTCTTTGGAACATCTTTAAGCACCCCAAAGCCTCCTGCAGTATCTCCATAGAGAGTAGAATATCCGACAGCAGTCTCACTTTTATTACCTGTAGTAAGTACCAATAATCCTAATTTGTTAGAAATAGCCATTAAAAGAACACCCCTAGCTCTTGACTGTAAATTTTCTTCTGTCTTGTCTTTAATTTTGCCAAGAAAAGTATCTTTTAAAGATGACTCAAAGGAGCTAAATATCCTACTTATATCTATAACCTGATGAGTAATGCCCAGATTAATTGCTAGTTTATTAGCATCTTGAATACTCATTTCAGAGGTATATTTGAATGGCATCATAAAAGTTTTAACTTTATCTGGACCTATCGCATCTGAAGCTATTACTGCTGTAAGAGCTGAATCAATGCCCCCAGAAGACCCTATTATTGCTCCTGAAAATTTATTTTTCTGAATATAGTCTTTTGTACCCAATACTAAAGCATCATAAAGGTCTTGTAATTCAGTTCTTACAACTTGTTCTTTCTCAATTTTTTTATTAGAAATTAGCGATAAGTCAGTATCTTGAAGTTCTACAATTTCTGAATGGGGTTTAAAACTTGGAAATAATCTAGAACACTCTCCCTCTTTTGAAAAAATCATTGAAGCTCCATCAAAAACTAGTTCATCTTGCCCTCCAACCTGATTTACGTAGATTACTGGAACAGAGAACTTCTTTGCGTGTTTTGAGACGAGCTCTTTTCTCTCTTTTATTTTATTTCTATGAAAAGGAGAGGCATTCAAATTTATTACTAAGTCAGCACCTCTTCTTGCAGCTTGACGAATAGCTTTCGTATGCCAAATATCTTCACAAATAGTTAAAGCTATATGCTTGCCTTTAACCTCGAATAAACAAGGTCCTTTTCCTGGTGAAAAATATCTTTTCTCATCAAAAACATTATAGTTGGGAAGTTCCTGTTTAAAATATTCATGTTCAATAGAACCCTGATATACCACTCCAGCTGCATTAAAAAGTTTACCTTTTTTAAGCCTAGGGTACCCTATTACGATGCGCACATCTTTGTATGCTTTGCTTATTTCTTCAAGATTCTTATTAACATCCTTTAGTAAATCTTCTCTATATAATAGGTCTTCAGGAGGATAACCTGTTAAGAACATTTCACTAAAAACTACAATGTCTGGAAGTCTTTTTTTTCCAAAACCTTTCATGCTCCTTATAACTAAATCGGTATTGCCCTTAATGTCTCCAACAACCGGGTTCTCTTGAACTATACCTATTCTTATTGATGAAATTGACATCCTTTCTTTATTTAAACTTCTTGGTGAATTCTAACAATAGGGTAATTTCTTTAGATTTAAGGTATATATTATCATTGAAAAGTATTCAATATGACTCTTATATAGGTAAAATGCTCTTCCTTTAAAAAAATAGATCAATGCGGTATCAAACTGATAATATTCGAATTTCTGGCATGGAAGAGTTAATGCCAGCTAACGATCTAATTTCTTTACAACCAATATCTGAAGAGTCTTCAAAACTAGTATTTGAAACAAGGTCAAAAATCTCAAAAATTATCTCAAAGGAAGATAGAAGACTAATAGTTGTAGTCGGACCATGTTCTATACATGATCCAAAAGCAGCCATTGAATATGCCTCAATGCTTAAAGAAGAATCCAAGCAGTACGAAGAAAATCTTGAGGTCATAATGAGAGTTTATTTTGAAAAGCCTCGAACAACTGTAGGCTGGAAAGGCCTAATAAACGATCCAGATTTAAATAATTCATATGATATAAATAAGGGTATATCTATAGCAAGACAATTGCTTAGAGAATTAAATGATATTGGAATAGCAGCTGGAACAGAGTTTCTAGATGTCATAACTCCTCAATATCTTGCTGACTTAATATCTTGGGGTGCAATAGGTGCCAGAACTACTGAGAGTCAAGTTCACAGAGAACTCACCTCTGCTCTATCTTGTCCTGTAGGATTTAAAAACTCTACTGGAGGGGGAATTCAGGTAGCTGTGGATGCAATAAATTCTGCACAAAACCCCCACATTTTCCTTTCTGTTACTAAAGAAGGTCGTACTGCTGTATTTACTTCTATAGGTAATGAGGATTGCCATATAATCCTTAGAGGAGGAAAAGAACCAAACTTTGATACAAAAAATATAGAAGAAGCTTCTTCTCTTTTATCTAAAGCAGGACTTACAGAAAGTATTATGATTGATATGAGCCATGGAAATAGCCAAAAACAACATAAAAAACAAATAGATGTTTGTGAAAATATTTGTGATCAAATTTCTTCAGGCGAAAAAAGAATAACAGGGGTAATGATAGAAAGTAACCTTATAGAAGGTAATCAAGAAATAAAAAAGAAAAGCGATCTTATCTATGGAAAAAGTATTACAGATGCCTGTCTTGGATGGGAAGATACAAGGATCTGTTTAAATAAACTCGCAGAATCCCTCAAATAAAAAGTAAATTTTTAGAATTTTTTCTTTAGCGGTGCTTGAGAACCCTTGAGGTATCTTTTAGTCCCTTTATACTTAGAGAATAATGAAGCAGTCACCTTCCATCAAAATTTCAAAAGAAATAGCTAAAACTTTAGGATTAAATCAAGCAGTATTACTAGAGATAATTCAATCAATTATTGTTTTAAGAAGAGTTAATGAGGTTTCTTTAAAAGATATAATCTCTGAGACGCCATTTTGGAACCAAAAAAAGGTCCTAAAAAATTTAAAAAGTTTAGTTTCAAAAGGTATTTTGAAAGAATTAAATAACAAACATAATTTTAAATTAAGCTCTTCCCACAAAAAAATACAAGACTCACTTCCTGAAATTTATACTAAATTTAGAGGTAATGACGAAACTAAGATTGAACAAAGATGGAAACCTAAACCAGAAACAATTCTTCAAGCAAAAGAGTATGGAATACCTGATGAGTTTACTTACTCCCAATTAGAAGAATTTATACACTTTTATAAAGAAAAGGGTGAGCAAAATAGATCTTGGGACTTAAAATTTCTGAGATATGTTATTAAAGAATGGAGAAAAAAAGAGATAGAAGTTAATAAAGCCTCTAAAAGAAAATCTATTAATAAAGACTGGTTACCTCATGGAGAAGCCCTTGAGATTCTATACAAGAGTGGTGTTACCAAAGAGTTTATAGACAAAGAAATTCCAGAATTTACACTCTATTGGCAAGATAAAGGTGAAATTTCGGATACCTGGAACTCAAGATTTATTTCTCACATTAGAAGGCAATGGGCAAGATCCCAAAACTTAATTAATAATTCAGACCTACCAACTCCCATGAATAGAAAATGGCTACCAAGTAAAGATTTTTACGAGGTACTCTCATTATCAAAAATTGATAAAGAGTTTGCAGATTCATGTATTAAAGAATTTATCCTTTATTGGCAAGAGACTGGTCAATCTCATAATTCATGGAATAGTAAGTTCTACAGACATGTAAAGTTTCTATGGGATAAAGAATCAGAAAATTCTAAAAGAAATTTGAACAGTTCAACTGAAGTTAATTGGTCTTCTTATAAACCAAAAATTTTTACTAGAGATAATCAAAACAAAGAATCTAAAGAGAAGGTAAATAACAAACTTAAACAACTAAAAGAAAAATATAAATTTTAGCTGTTTCATTTAGTATTTTAGTGTTATAGTAAGGTATAACACCTAAAAACTAATGAAAATAAAACAAACATACAAAACTGCTGCAATTACCTTTGTTTTAGCTCTTTTATGGCTTCTTTCTGGTTTATTAGTTAACACAGAAAATAAATCTAGTGAAGTAGCAAACCTAGAAACCATTTCTTCAGTTACAGTCTTAAAAAGTGAAGCTAAGTTACATTCAAAAAAAATTAAAGTTAGTGGTTTCACTGAAGCAGAAAAGTTAGTAAACGTTAAAGCAGAAATAAGTGGAAGAGTAACAGAAACTCCATTCAGACAAGGAGATTTTGTAAAGAAAGGTGATGTTATTTGTCAGCAATATATTGCTGGTAGAGAAGCTTACCCTAAAGTCTTTGCCCCTTTCGATGGTTATTTAGAAAGAGTTTATGTCGAGAGTGGCGATTATCTTAATGTTGGAGGGGTTTGTGCTACATTAATAGATCCAAATCCTATGCTAATTGTTGGAGAGATTTCTGAAAAAGAAATTTCTTTTGTAAAGCTCAATACTCAAGCAAAAGCAAAATTGATATCAGGGAAAGAAATTGAGGGACTAATAACTTTTGTTGGTACCTCTGCAGACAGGGCAGGAAGAACTTTTAGAGTAGAGATGAGTGTTGAAAATAAAAATAGATCAATAAGAGATGGCATATCAGCAGCAATAACTATTGAAGCAAATAAGACTCTTGCTCACAAAGTATCTCCAGCGATACTGATACTAGGAGAAGAAGGTCAGCTTGGAGTAAGAACGGTAAACTTAAATAACGAGGTGGAATTTAATGCCATTGAGATATTAGAAGATACTTTAAATGGCATTTGGATAACCGGCTTACCTCAAACATCAAGAATAATCACTTTAGGTCAAGAATATGTATTTCTAGGGCAAACAGTTAAAGTCAAAGAATTGATGTCTCCAGAAGTATGAAAACTTTTGTTCTTAAAGCAATAGAAAGATCAAGAACCTCTTTAAGTATTCTTGCTTTATTATGCTTATGGGGTATTTATTCTATGAATGCTCTACCAAAAGCAACTGAACCAGATGTTACTTTTCCCGGGGTGTTGGTATCAGTCTTTTATGAAGGAGTATCACCAGAAGACTCAGAAAGACTTCTTGTAAAACCCTTGGAAACTGCTTTAAGAACTATAGAGGGTGTAGAAGAAGTTGAGTCAACAGCAGGTACAAGTTATGCCAATGTCAGGGTTGAATTTGACCAAGATATAGATATGGATCAAGCCCTATATGATACAAGAGTAAAAGTTGACGAAGTAAGACCTGAATTACCAAATGATGCTAAAGAACCAAGAATTATTGAATTCTCAACATCAAGATTTCCTGTGGTTACTATAAGCATTACGAGCAGTACTACCTCTGAAAGAGAGTTAATGAAACTGACCAAAAATCTTCAAGATGAGTTAGAGACAATTCCCGAAGTTCTTTCTGCCGATTTACAAGGTGTGCCAGATGAATTGCTTGAGGCTGTAGTTGAGAAATCAAAATTAGAGACCTATGGAATATCTATGGGCGAATTGTTTCAAGCTATATCAAATAATAATAGGATCATTCCTGCTGGTTCACTTGACACAGGTAAAGGTAGATTTTCTGTGAATGTCCCTAGTGTTTTTGCTAGTTTAGAAGATATAAATAATTTACCCATAAAAGTATCGGGAAATTCAGTTATAACCTTGTCAGATGTAGCGGAAGTAAGAAGAACCTTTAAAGATCGAAGTGGATATTCAAGAGTAAACGGACAATCAGCTGTATCTTTAGAAATAGTTAAGAGAAGCGGGACAAACCTTCTTGATGTAATAGAAAAAGTAAAAAAAGAAGTCGCAGAACAACAGAAAAGTTTTCCTCCTGGAGTGAACGTTGTCTACACAAGGGATGAAACAAAATTTGTTCTTGAAATGATTTCTGAACTTCAGGGAAATGTATTAACTGCGGTAGTTTTAGTAATGATAGTGGTACTTGCAGCCCTTGGATTCAGAACCTCTTTACTTGTAGGTTTTGCAATACCTTTTACTTATCTTTTTTGCTTAATGATTCTACATATCTTTGATAAAGAATTTAACTTCATGGTTATGTTTGGAATGCTTATTTCTATGGGCATGACTATAGATGGGTCAATTGTAGTAACTGAGTATGCTGATAGGAAATTAGCCGAAGGTATGGACAGAATTAAAGCCTATTCTAGTGCTGCTTCTAGGATGTTTTGGCCTGTCTTATCTTCTACTGTTACTACCTTAATAGTTTTCCTTCCCTTAATGATGATGCCAGGAATGGGGCGTTTTATAAGAATGATGCCAGTTACAGTATTTTGTGTTCTGGTGGGATCATTACTATATGCCATTGTTTTTGTTCCTATTTTAGGAGCATTGTTTGGTGGTCTTGCAAAAGAATCAGTTGAACATACTGATAATATCAGAAGACTTGAAAGTGATAACCCTCTCTCATTACCAGGCATAACTGGAGCATATGCTAGAAAAGTACATCAATTCCTTAAAATCCCTGGTCAAACTATTTTTATTATAGTTTTTACAATCGTTTTAATTATGAAAATCTGGGTAGACCATGGAAAAGGATCTATTTATTTTCCAGATGTAGCTCCACAATGGGTACAAGTTAATGTGGATGCTAGAGCTAATTTTTCTATAGACGAAATACTTGAGTTATCTGTAAGTGCAGAGGAGAAACTGCTTCCAAATAAAGATATTGAGATGTTGTACCTTAGAACTGGATCAGGTAACAGATGGGGCTCTTCTAACCCTGACAGAATATCTACCATGTATGTTGACTTCTTTGATGAAAATCAAAGAGAATCGGGAAAAGATGGATACGAAATCTTGGGAGATTTACGAGAATTATCTGGAGATACATCAGGCTTCTTGGTTCAAATAGAAGCTGAAAAAGCAGGTCCTCCCATTGGTCGATCAGTTGATATAGATATTCTAGGAGATGACCCAATTTCTTTAGCTAGAGCAACTAAATTAGTAAGAAATTATGTAGAAAACGAAGTAACAGGTTTAGTAGATGTTGAAGATACTCTACAGAAGAGAGGTGTTGAATGGGAAATGCAAATTGATAAAACCAGAGCTGCTCAATTTGGTGCAAGCTTGAATGATGTAGGAGCTGCAGTCCAAATGATAACAAATGGTATAAAAGTTGGGGAATATAGACCGCTAGACGCTGATGACGAAATAGATATTAGGGTTAGATTTCCTAAAGAGCAAAGAAATCTTGATGAGTTAAGCAGATTAAATGTGAAAACGGTCAAGGGTTTAGTGCCAGTAAATAGCTTTGTAGATCTAAGACCAAGACCTGCTACAGGAACAATTAACAGAACTGATGGAAAAAGGGTTTACTCCATAACTGCAGAGAAAGAAAAAGGAGTCGTAGTCTCTGAAAAGATCAAACAAATAAAGAATTGGTTGGCCGAAACTGATCTAGGTCCAGGAATAAATGTAAAATTTGGAGGCTTTGATAGATATAATCAAGAAGCAACTAATTTCTTAGTAACAGCTTTCTTCCTTTCACTTTTTATAATGCTTATATTGCTGGTTACTCAATTTAATAGTTTTTATCAATCAATGATAATCCTATCGGCAATACTGTTGTCTTTCGGAGGTGTATTTCTAGCTTTATTAGTACTTGGGAGATCCTTTAGTACCATGCAAACAGGAATAAGCTGTGTAGCCTTGGCTGGTATCGTAGTAAATAACAATATAGTTTTAATAGACACCTTTAATGTTTTAAAAAAGAATAATCCAAAAGTAGATATTATCACTTTAGCATTGAGAAGTGCGGTATTAAGACTAAGACCTGTTTTCTTGACTTCTTTTACTACAATATGTGGACTTCTCCCAATTGCAATGGGCTATAGCATAGACCTTATAAACAGACAGATAAAATCTGGTATGTATATTACAAGTTATTGGGAACAGATGTCAGGGGCAATTGTAGTAGGTTTGGCTGTAGCAACTGTCTTAACCCTAGTTGTTACCCCTTGTGCACTGGTTCTATCTGACTCCTTTAAGGGATTCTCATCTAAATTTAAATCTTTAAGGTTTTTTAGTAAAACTTCACAATCAACAGGTTAATTTTTTCTTGTTTTTGTTATAAGCTGACCTTAGAGTTGCAGGGTTTCTTTGGAATTTCTATGATCAAAAATCAATATTTCTATATTTTATTAATCACAGTTTTTTGTTATGGCTGTAACCAACCCTTTAATATATCTCACGAACGTGTTATTAAAGCCAACTCAGAGCCAGAAAATTGGATGGCTCACGGCAGAACTTTTGATGAACAAAGATTTAGTCCACTAAAACAAATCGATTCAAAGAATATTCAAAATTTAGGAATAGATTGGTATTTTACTACTGATACTAATAGAGGGCACGAAGCATCCCCTATTGTTGTTGATGGAGTGATGTTTCTTACTTCAGCTTGGAGTGTGGTATATGCTTTAGATGCTACTAACGGTGAACTTTTATGGAAATATGACCCATTAGTACCTAAAGAATGGGGATATAAAGCTTGCTGTGATGTGGTTAATAGAGGTGTTGCAGTTTGGAAAGGGAAAGTTGTCTTCGGAACTATAGATGGAAGACTTATAGCATTAGATGCAAAGAATGGCTTAGTTCTTTGGGAATCAATAACAATAGACAAATCTAGACCTTATACGATCACTGGTGCTCCTAGAATAATTAAAGATAAAGTAATTATAGGTAATGGAGGTGCGGAGTTAGGAGTTAGGGGTTATGTAAGTGCGTATGACATAGATTCAGGCAATATGGTTTGGAGATTTTATACAGTCCCTGGTAATCCGGCCCAGGACTTTGAGAATCCTATATTAGAAAAAGCAGCAAAAACTTGGAAAGGAGGTAACTGGTGGGAAGTTGGTGGAGGAGGAACAGTATGGGATTCAATGGCATATGATCCGGAATTAGATCTTTTATATGTAGGGGTAGGAAATGGCTCACCTTGGAATAGATACATAAGAAGCCCCGGTGGAGGGGACAATTGGTTTTTATCTTCGATAGTAGCCTTAAAACCCGACACTGGTGAGTACGTCTGGCACTACCAAACAACCCCCGGTGATACATGGGACTATACTGCAACTCAACATATGATATTGGCAGATATTCAAATTGGAAACGAGATTAGAAAAGTTATTATGCAAGCACCAAAAAATGGTTTTTTCTATGTTATAGACAGAGCAAATGGTGAATTTATTTCAGCAAAGAATTACGTCCCGGTTAACTGGGCAACGCATATAGACTCAGTCTCAGGTAGACCTATAGAGAATCCAGAAAAAAATTACAAAAATAAAGTAGTAGAAGAAATAACTCCTGGACCACTGGGAGGTCATAATTGGCAACCAATGTCTTTTAGCCCTCATACAGGACTAGTATATATTCCAGCTCAAGAGCTTTTCTTCAATTATGGTGATGACAAGAATTTTGTGTATGACAAGAATACATGGAATACAGGTATAGATATAAATGCTACTGTTCCACCAAAAAGCCAGGAAGAGATTAGTGAATTATTAAAGGCAATAAAGGGTCATATAAGTGCTTGGAACCCCTCTACTCAACAAGAAGTGTGGAGATCTAGTTATGATTGGCCGTGGAATGGTGGTGTGCTAAGTACAGCGGGTAATTTAGTATTTCAAGGTACAACAGAAGGAAAATTTATAGCATATAAAGCTGACAATGGAGAAAAATTATGGGAAATAGATCTTCAAAATGGAATTGGTGCCCCCCCAATCAGCTATAGTATTAATGGAGATCAATATATTGCTGTCATGGTCGGATATGGTGGTGCATATGCTCTTACAGCTGGAGTCCCACCTATGCATTCAGGAGGAAACATAAATGGAAGAGTGGTTAGCTTTAAACTTGGATCAAAGAATCAACTTCCCGAACCTAGATCATATGCCGAAATGACAGAACCTCCTCCTTCAATATCTGATATGGCAACAATTGCAAGAGGAGAATTTGAATATCATGAACATTGTCAATTTTGTCATGGTGCGGGAGCTGTTGGTGGAGGAGTCATTCCAGATTTACAACAAATGTCTGAATTAACTCATAAAACATTTTTGGGAATTGTCCTTGGAGGGGCCCATAAAGATAAAGGAATGGTTTCCTTTAAAGAAATGATTTCTCAAGAACAAGCTGAAGATATTCATGCTTATCTTATTGACCAAGCCAACAAGACATACTCTCTCTTACAACAATCAAACTAAACTAAGATGTTTACTTCAAGGATGAAGAAATCCTTAATTGTTGGGTATTGTTTTCTGATCATCTTCTTTTCTGGGATTAACTTATCTGCTACAGAAGAAGTAGTGGTTATTAGTAAGAAAATAAAAAGTTTTAGTGATTGGTTAAACCATACTTCTTATTTTTCTATTTCAGAAGACGATTTAATAAAAGCAGACCCTCAACACCCCAAACAAATATTTCAAAGAGTTCCGGGGGTATGGATTAGTCGCGGTTCAGGACAAGAACATTTAACTAGTATTCGTTCACCTGTTCTAACAGGACCGGGAGCTTGTGGATCTTTTTTACTGTTGGAAGATGGCATACCAGTTAGACCAAAAGGATTTTGTAACGTTAATGGTTTATTTGAACTATTTACTGAAGGAGCAAATACACTAGAGATAATTAAAGGTCCTGCAAGTGCTCGTTTTGGGGGAAATGCTCTTCATGGAGTAATAAATGTAGTTTCTTCAAAACTATCAGATGAAAAGAAATCTATTATAAACCTAGGTCCTAATGGATATAGTAATTTGAGATTTTCTTATGGAGAAAAAGATAACTTTAAATTTAAATCATATTTATCTAAAAGTAATGGCATACGAAGAGATTCCGGATATAGTCAGCAAAAGTTTCAATTAAGAACAAAATTACCTCTAAAAAATTTTTCAGGTGAATTCAACTTGAATTTTGCAAATCTAAATCAAGAAACAGCAGGATACATCTACGGCTTTAAAGCTTATGAAGATTCAAAAAAAGTCAAAACGAACAACTACCCTGAAGCTTTTAGAGATGCTAGCTCCATAAGATTAAATATAAAGGCTGAAAAGAAGAAAGAATCTAATGAATTCTCAATTTTTTCTTATTTAAGAAAAACAAACATGGAATTTCTACAACATTATTTACCCGGAACTCCTATAGAAGATAACGGACATACAAGCATTGGGATGATATTAAATAAAATAGTGGATAAAAAAAATCAACAATTAATATATGGAACCCATATAGAGTTAGCAAAAGTAAATCTCTTTCAACTTCAAGTTGAAGATTTAACCTCTAACAACCCTTTTAATAATGCTGTAAGGCCCAAAGGTTTTCATTACAACTATAATGTTAATTCAAGAATGGGGGCAATCTTCTTTGGCTTTAAAGGGGAAAAATTTGATAACTTCTTCTCCACATTTGGGGACATTAGGTTAGAAGTTCTACGTTACGAATATAAAAATAAGATGATTAGTGGAAATACAAGAGATGATGGTAGTCAATGTAGTTTTGGTGGATGCTTTTATAATAGACCCGAAGATAGAAGTGATGCTTACAAAGACATAAGCTTTAGACTGGGTGCTGATAAGAACTTTGATAAAGTAAACTTCTTCATGCAAATATCTTCAGGGTTTAGACCTCCACAAATAAATGAGGTATATAGATTGCAAAAGAATCAATCAGTTACTGATCTTAGTTCAGAAGAAATCATCATGTTAGAAAGCGGATTGAAAATCAGATTTAACTACTTCAGTGGAAAGGTAAGCTTTTATAAAGGCTCAAAAGAGAATTCTATTTTTCGTGATTCTAATAACTTCACAGTAGATAATGGTAAAAGTAAGCATGCTGGTATTGAGATATTTGGTTCAATGGAGATTGCACAAAGTCTCCTCAACCTCTCTTTATCTTTTGAGGAGCATAAATATAACTTCTCTTCATCTACATCTACTAGAGAACAAATAGAAGAGGGTAACTATGTAGACACTTCTCCTAAATTTAAAGGGAATCTTTTGTGGAGTTTTAATATTAATGATTACTTGCTTACTGAACTAGAAATAGAAAGAATGGGAAGTTATTTTATTGATGCAACAAATAAACATAAATATCAAGGCCATAATCTTATGCATTTAAGGACAAGTTTTACTCTAGAAGAAGGTCTTAGGATATATTTAAGGATTAATAATCTAGAAGATAAAATGTATGCAGAAAGAGCAGACTTTAATGCGTTTGGAGGAGAAAGATATTTCCCAGGGATACCCAGACAGACCTTCATCGGTCTAGAATATAACTTTTAATTATAATGTTATGAATAAAAAGAAAAATGATATAAATTTCGAGAAATCACTTGAAGAACTTGAAAAAATTGTAGAAAAACTTGAATCAGGAAATTTAAGCTTAGAAGAATCTCTTAAATCTTTTGAAAAGGGAATTAGTCTAACCCGTAAATGCAGAGAACATCTTTCTGAAGCAGAATTAAAAGTAAGAAACCTTATTGAAGAAAACGGAGATGTTAAAACTGTCAATAATAAAGATGGTTAACTTTGGGTCCTTACTAAAACCTTATCAACAAAGAGTAAATCAAGCTCTAAATATTTTACTTCCAAAAGAAGGTTGTTCTAGGTTATCTGATGCTATGCGTTATTCTGTTGTGAATTCTGGTAAAAGACTAAGACCCATTTTGGTTTATATGGCTTCAGAGTTAGGAGAAGAAGAGAATAAGGAAGCTGCAGATAATTTGGCATGTGCAGTAGAATTAATCCATTGTTATTCTCTTATACATGATGACCTTCCTTCCATGGATAATGATCAATTAAGGAGAGGTAAACCTACCTGTCATTTAGCTTTTGGAGAAGCAACTGCAATTCTAGCTGGAGATGCATTACAACCTTTAGCTTATTCTCTAATTAGTGATTGTAGCCATATAAGCTCTGATCTTAAGATAGAGATTCTAAAAAGACTCTCATTTGCTTGTGGTTGGAATGCTATGGTAGAAGGTCAGATGAAAGATATTACAGCCAAAGAAGACTTTAATATATTGGAATTAGATCTGATGCATGGTCAAAAGACCGGGGAATTAATAAAGACATCTCTAGAAATTGGGGGTTTATTGGCTAACTTAGATCTAGAGAAACTTAGTAAATTATCCAGTTATGGAGAGAAAATTGGACTTGCTTTTCAAATAACAGATGACATTATAGATATTGAATCTCCTAGTGAACTCAGCGGAAAAAACCAAGGATCCGATTTATTGCATAATAAAACAACCTACCCCAGCCTAATAGGCTTAGAGGCATCAAAAAAAAGAGCTAAAGAACTAGTTAAAAAAGCTGAACAAGATTTAAATATCTTTTCTACAAAAAGCACTAAACTCAGAAAACTGGCTCAATTCATTATCCAAAGAGATCATTAAAAACATGAAGATATTTCAATCAATTCCAAAGTTAATGCCAGAAAATATCTTGCTTGATTCTATTAAAAGCCCTAAAGACCTCAGAGAATTAGAACTAAATGATCTGCCTCAATTAGCAGATGAATTAAGAGAATTCTTACTTTACACAGTAGGACAAACCGGGGGACATTTCGGGGGAGGTCTTGGTGTTGTGGAGCTAACAATAGCTCTTCATTATGTATTTGAAACTCCGTCAGATAGAGTAGTTTGGGATGTAGGACATCAAACTTACCCACACAAGATTTTAACTAACCGCAAAGACTCTATGGCAACAATTCGTCAAGAAAATGGATTACATCCTTTCCCATCTAGATCTGAAAGCCCTTATGATGCTTTTGGTGCTGGTCACTCAAGTACTTCTATAAGTTCCGCTTTGGGAATGATAACGGCAGCGAGATCTAAAGGGGAAGAAAGAAATGTAACAGCCATCATAGGTGATGGAGCTATGACAGCAGGAATGGCTTACGAAGCTCTATCGCACGCGGGCTCTATGGATAAAAATTTACTTGTTGTGTTGAATGATAACCAAATGTCTATTTCAGAAAATGTTGGAGGTTTAAGAAATTATTTAGCTAAGATTTGGGCAAGTAAATTTTATAACCAGATAAGAGAGAGTGGGAAAACCGTTTTAAGATTTATTCCTAGTGCTAGAAGATTTGTTAGAAAAGCTGAGATACATACAAAAGGAATGATATCTCCAGGAACTTTATTTGAAGAGTTAGGATTTGAATATATCGGACCTATTAATGGACACAACACAGTAGAACTTGTAAAAATACTTAGAAATTTAAAACGCAAAGATAACCCTAGGCTTTTACATATTATCACTAAGAAGGGAAAGGGTTATGCTCCTGCAGAATCTGATCCAATAGGTTTCCACGCTATAAATAAGATTAAACCTATAAAAAATAATGGGTCTTTAAAGAAGAAAGAAAAAAGCGTAACTTACTCTGATATCTTTGGTGAATGGCTTTGTTATAAAGCAGATGTGGATACCAGACTAATGGCCATAACCCCTGCCATGCGAGAAGGCTCTGGTATGACAAACTTTTCTAAACTTTTTAAAGAAAGGTTTTTTGATGTTGCTATAGCTGAACAACATGCTATAACTTTTGCTGCTGGTATGGCCTGTGAAGGGTTAAAACCCATTGTTGCTATTTATAGCACGTTTCTACAAAGAGCTTATGATCAGCTGATACATGATGTTGCTTTACAAAATTTAGATGTATTGTTTGCTATTGACAGGGCTGGACTTGTAGGCTCAGATGGATCAACCCACCAGGGTTCTTTTGACATTTCATTTCTTAGATGTATACCCAACATGATTATTATGACACCTTCAAATGAGAAAGTGGCATGGGAAATGTTAAATACAGGTTTTGAATATGAAGGCCCTGCATCAGTTAGATATCCTAGAGGAAATGGACCACAAGTTGAGTTTAAAAAAGATAATAAAGTAATTGAAATTGGTAAAAGTAAATTAATTAAAGATTCAGAAAATCGTAACTTAGCTATTCTCTCTTTTGGATCATGCTTAGAAGTTGCTTTAGAAGTAGGTTTACAATTAGATGCATCGGTTATAGATATGAATTTTGTAAAACCATTAGATACTAAAAGGATTCAAGAGATAGCTAATAGTCACAAACTTCTAGTTACTTTAGAAGAAAATGCCGTGATGGGTGGTGCTGGTTCTGCAGTAACAGAATATCTAGTTAAGGGGAACTATAAAGCTGCTATCCTTAATTTGGGATTCCCAGATGAGTTCATAAATCATGGTACTAAAGAAAGCCAGTTGATCAAAACAGGTTTAAATAAAGAAGCTATCGTAGGTTTAATTAAGAAAAAAATACAAAGTTAAAGTTATTCTTTCAACATATGCCCCATAGATTCTTCTTTGACCTCTAAATAACTTTTATTATGTTCTGTTGGTTCAACAACTAGAGGTATTCTCTCTTTTACTTCTATTCCAGAAGCTCCTAAACCTTTTACTTTTTCTGGATTATTGGTCATTAACTTAACGCCCTTGATACCCAATTCAGAAAGTATCTCACCACAAATAGAATAATCTCTTTGATCTGCTTCAAAACCTAACTTTTCATTAGCTTCAATAGTATTTAACCCTTGATCCTGAAGTTCATATGCTTTAATTTTATTACCCAACCCAATCCCTCTTCCTTCTTGGGCCATATAAATTAACAACCCACTTCCAGTTTGAGCAATTTTTTTTAGGGCTAATTGAAGTTGGTCACCACAATCACATCTCAAACTAAAAAGAGTATCTCCAGTAAGGCACTGTGAATGTATTCTGAGTAGAGGGTCCTTTTCTAGATTCCCTAACGAGACTACTGAATGTTCTTTTTTATTTTCTATCTCCTTAAATACTGATATGGAAAACTCAGCCCAGATTGTAGGTAATTTTGCTTTAGCTACTAGTTCAATATTCAAAAAACTTCCTTTGTTATTAATAAAAAATGTAGTTTAAGCTAGGAGGTAAAGAGTTAAAACTAAAATTAACGATGTAAAAATACCTGCTACAACATCATCTATCATAACTCCAAAAGATCCCTCCATTAAATCTAACTCTCTTATAATCCAGGGCTTCCATATATCAAAAAATCTAAAAAGAATTATCGCAAAAACCAACCAAACGAAAGTTAGTTCAAAAAAGCATAGTGGTAAGCAAGATATCCACATACCCACAAATTCATCCCAAACAAAGAAACTAGGATCTTTAATATTTCCTGAAGATATAGGAAAAATAAACAATCCAAAAAAGAAGGAAAGAATAATAAATACTGCAAAATAGGAAATGCTTAAGAAACTGTTTAGATTGGGGTCTATAAATATGAAATAAATTAGAGCTGCTAGAATACTACCAAAAGTTCCTGGAGCTATAGGAATTAACCCTGTCCCAAATCCTACTGAAAACCAAATTAAAGGGTTTTTTAGATTTAACTTTTGTTTCATTTATTATTAAAAGTGCTTAAATCCTGACTCTATTTCTAAGTTAAGACCATCTTCAGAAATTACTTTTACATCTCTACCTTTAACTATTTCACCTATTACAGTAATGGGAGTGTTAAGGTCTTTCGAAATTTTATTTATGCGTTTTCTTTGTTTAGGATCTGCAGTAAAACATATCTCGTAGTCATCTCCGGAGTTAATGTATTCGGTTTTTACCCGTTCAAGATCATAGAAAGGTATATCTTTCAGATAAACATTAGCCCCCAAATTACTTTCTTTGCATATATGTTTTAAATCTTGAATCAAACCGTCTGAAATATCTATTGCAGCATTAGCAACCCCAACAATCTCTTTTCCTATAGAAACTCTTATTTTGGGTCTAAGATATCGAGAGTTATTCTTTTTAAAATCTTTTTTTTCTTTACGTAAAGAGTTGAGATCGTTCGTGGCACTTCCAATAGAGCCTGAAAGGAATATTAGATCTCCTTCTTTAGCGCCTTTACGACTAATAAATTTTCCTCGGTCTATAATACCTCCAACATGCACTGTTATAGAAAGACCTCCTCTTGTGGTATCTCCCCCTATAAGTGGAATCTTGAATTCATCAGATATATCAACCAAGCCTTGTTTAAAAGAGGTTAACCAGTCTTTACTTTTGTTCTTCAAAGTAATTGAAAGCATAAACCAAGAAGGAGATGCTCCACATGCAGCTAGATCGCTCAAAGAGATAGCTACGGAACGATAAGCTATATCTTTTGGTTCCATCCAATTAAAAAAATGTACCCCTTCAATTGCTGTATCTACTGATTGGACAGAATCTTTATTTTCCGGGGTGTTTATTAAAGTTGCATCGTCCCCTACAGAAAGCCTTATACCATTGTTTATAAGGTAAGAAGAACCAATATCAGAGAAATACTCTTGAATTAACTCGTATTCATCTAATGAGTTATCAAACGTCAAACTCTTATTTTTCAGGGATTGATTCAAATAAACCCGCGGCTCCCATTCCTCCTCCTACACACATTGTTACTATGCCGTATTTTCCTTCTCTTCTTCTCAACTCCCTTGATAAGTGTCCCACCTGTCTCGACCCTGTCATTCCAAAAGGGTGGCCTATAGCAATGGATCCTCCATTAACATTAAGCTTTTCCATGGGAAGACCAAGTTTATCTCTTATATAAACTACTTGAGAAGCAAAAGCCTCATTAAGTTCCCACAGATCTATATCATCCTGATGTAAACCAGCAGATTTAAGTAGTTTTGGAATTGCAAAAACAGGTCCAATACCCATTTCATCTGGTTGACAACCAACAACGGTAAAACCTCTAAAATAAGCAAGAGGATTTAATCCTAACTCTTTAGCTTTATCTTCACTCATCACTAAAGTCACAGAAGCTCCATCTGATAATTGAGAAGAATTACCTGCAGTCACGCTACCATTCTCAGGATCAAAAACTGGATTTAAACCAGCTAAACCTTCCAAAGTTGTTTCAGGTCTATTGCAGTTATCTCTATCCACTACTTCATCTACTTCTTTTTCAGCTCCTGTTTCTTTGTTTTTTAGCAGCATCTTAGTATTCATGGGAATTATCTCATCATCAAACAAACCTTGGTCTTGTGCTTTTGCTGTCCTTTCTTGGCTAGATAAAGAGTATTCATCTTGGGATTCTCTTGAAACACTATACGTCTTTGCTACTTTCTCTGCGGTTGTACCCATGGCATGATAAATACCTGGTGAAGTCTCAGCTAGCTTTTCATTTACAAACATATGAGTATTTGTATTCCCTTGAACCGTGCTTATAGATTCTACTCCACCACCAATTATGCAATCAGCAAATCCGCTTTGGACTTGAGTCGCAGCCATAGCTACGGTCTGTAGACCTGATGAACAGTATCTATTAACCGTTACTCCCCCTGCTTCAATTGGTAACTTTGAAAGCACAGCTACATTTCTAGCTATATTGTGACCTTGAGGTCCCTCTGGATTCCCGCATCCAAGGTAAATATCTTCAACTATAGAAGGATCTACTTGAGGATTCCTTTCCAATAAAGCATCAACTATATGGGCCGTCATATCATCAGCTCGAGTTTGATTAAAGCCACCCCTAAAGGATTTAGCTAATCCTGTTCTAACGCTGTCCACTACAACTGCATTACGCATATTATTCTCCACTATTTTATTAAATATATTTTATTAGGGCGGCTGATGTTAGGTGAGAGAAGGAGAATAATCAAGCAAATCAAAAGTATTATTTGTTACTTAATAGAGTCCTTAAACCATTCAGGAATAATATCTACGTTATATCTCTTTGATAATTTTAAAATAAATGGAATAGTTATTGGAGAAAAGGGCAATGAAGTCAACAGCCCAAACCCCAAGTCTTTTAATAATTCTTTGAGTTGATTGTTAGCAATCTGTAAATCTTTCTTATTGGCCTCTCCTTTTGAATGAAGGTAAAAGATTCTGAGCATTTCTTTATTAGACTCAGATTCTTTGTTAAAGGTTGCTTTTAAAAGCAATAAAGAACGTATAAGCTTTTTTCTCAACATAAAGAGATTATAAACTGTAATAAATTAATCTGTTGAATAAGCCAATTGATTACATCATCACAATTTGTAAATATAGATCTGTTAATGAATAAATCACAAAGGATCAACTTCATATCTCATACTCTTAATGAGATCTATCCTGACCCCCCTATTCCCTTATCGCACAGTTCTACTTTTACTTTATTAATAGCAGTTATCCTTTCAGCTCAATGTACTGATAAAAGGGTTAACCAAGTAACCCCATCATTATTCATAAAAGGAAATAAACCTTCAGACATGATTAAAATGGGTAAGCAAAAAATTCAAAAAATTATCAAGCCGTGTGGTTTATCCCCTCAAAAATCTAAAGCAATATTTGAACTCTCTATTATTCTAGAAAAAAAATATGGTGGGAAGGTACCTGAGTCTTTTGAAGAATTAGAATCATTACCTGGTGTCGGGCATAAAACAGCTTCAGTAGTTATGTCTCAAGCTTTTAATCATCCTGCTTTTCCAGTTGATACTCATGTACATAGACTTGCTCAAAGATGGAGACTTACAAACGGGAAGAGCGTCAAAAAAACTGAAGAAGACCTCAAGAGACTTTTCCCAGTTTCAGAATGGAACAGACTGCATATTCAATTCATTCTTTACGGTAGAGAATACTGTCAAGCTAGAAAATGTTACGGTATAGAATGCCAAATTTGCAAAGAATGTAATCCAAATAGAAAGAGCCGCATTATTACAAATAAAGCCTAAATATTCGGATGTGATATTGTTTGGCCTTAGGTATAATTCTCTGAATCACAATCCCAAAAATGGAGTCAAAATGATATGTTAGAAAATTCTCTTTCACTTAAGGAATTTGATCCTGAAATATGGGAATCTGTTATTAAAGAATCAACCAGACAAGAAGATCATATTGAACTAATTGCTTCTGAGAATTATGCATCAAAAAGAGTTTTAGAAGCTCAAGGATCTGTGCTTACCAATAAGTATGCAGAAGGTTACCCAGGAAAAAGATATTATGGTGGATGTGAATTTGTAGATATTGCTGAAGACTTAGCTACTGAGAGAGCGAAAGAACTTTTTGGAGCAGACTATGCTAATGTTCAGCCTCATTCAGGCAGCAGTGCCAACTTAGCAGTCTATCTCGCTCTTTGCTCTCCGGGAGATGTTATTCTAGGAATGAGTCTTGATCATGGTGGCCATTTAACACATGGAACTAATGTCAACTTCTCAGGTAAGATTTATACAGCTTATCAATATGGATTGAATAAGGAGACAGGAGAAATTGATTATGAAGAAGTTAATTCTCTAGCAAAAAAACATAAACCTAAAGTCATTGTTGCTGGTTTTTCTGCTTATTCTGGAATAGTTGACTGGGAGAGATTTAGATCAATTGCTGATGAAGTAGGAGCTTATCTTTTAGTAGATATGGCTCACGTGGCTGGTTTGATAGCAGCTGGACTTTACCCCTCTCCTATTCCTTTTGCAGATGTAGTGACAACTACTACACATAAGACTTTAAGAGGACCGAGGGGTGGTTTAATTCTGGCTAAGCAAAATGAAGAAATAGAAAAGAGAATTAATTCCTCAATTATACCTGGCTCTCAAGGGGGTCCTTTAATGCATGTTATTGCAGCTAAAGCCGTTTGCTTTAAAGAAGCGTTACATTCAAACTTTACAACTTATCAGGAACAAGTTTTAAAAAATGCTGAGGCAATGTGCAAGGTTTTTATGAATAGAGAGATTGAGATAGTTTCAAATGGAACTAAGAACCATATGTTCTTAGTAGATTTAATTAAAAAAGATATAACTGGAAAAAAAGCCGAGGAGGCTTTAAGCAAAACTAATATCACAGTAAATAAGAATGCTGTTCCTAATGATCCCCAGTCAAGATTTATAACTAGTGGTCTAAGAATAGGCACCCCAGCCTCTACTACCAGAGGTTTTAAAGAAAAAGAAATAGAGTTAGTGGCTTCCTGGATTTGTGACATATTAGATGATATTGGCAACGGGCAATTAACTAATAAAATTGCAGGGCATGTTAAAGAGCTATGCTCAGGTTTTCCTGTTTATAAATAAAATGCATTGTCCATATTGTAGTTATTCCGATACGAAAGTAATCGACTCCAGACTGATTTCTGAAGGTCTTCAAACAAGAAGAAGAAGGGAATGTCCTGAATGTGGAGAAAGATTTACTACTTTTGAATCTGCAGAGCTTCTTATGCCTAAAGTTATTAAACAAAAAAATAATACTAGAGAGCCTTTCAATGAACAGAAATTAAGAGAAGGCTTATATAGGTCTCTTGAAAAGAGACCAGTTGGAGACGAAGAGATTGAAAAATTAATAGAAGATATAAAAAAAGATATCAGAGCATCAGGAGAAAGAGAAGTTCCATCTAGATTAATTGGAGAAGCAGTTATGAAAAACCTTAGAAAGATTGACGAAGTAGCTTTCATAAGATTTGCTTCTGTATATAGAAGATTTGAAGATATTACTGAGTTTAGTGAAGAAGTAGAAAAACTTACCAAAGACTAACTATGACTGAAGAAGAAGGTCATATGAAGTATGCACTAAAACTTGCAAAAAGAGGTTCTTACTTAGTCAGTCCCAATCCCTTAGTTGGGTGTGTGATAGTTAAAAATGGAAAAGTAATTGGTAGAGGCTGGCATAAGAAGCCTGGAACAGAACATGCTGAAATTAATGCCCTATCTAATGTAAAGAAACGATATGGAACTCAAGCTAGCAAAATACTAAAAGGTAGCGAACTATATGTGAATCTTGAACCCTGTTCACTAACAGGTAAAACACCGCCTTGCTGTAAATCTATAATAGAGTCAGGAGTTAAAAAGGTTTTCATTGCTTCTAAAGATCCTATGCAAAAAGGTCTAGAAGAATTAGCAAGCAATAATATAGAAGTTAACTTAGGTCTATTACAGGATAGAGCTGAAGAATTAAATAAAGGATTCTTTTCAAGATTAAATAAGGGAAGGCCAATGATTAGTTGTAAGTTAGCAATTAGTATGGACGGAGGAATAGGGTTAAAAAATGGAGAGAGTAAATGGATTTCTTCCTTAGAATCTAGGAGTGATGTTCATGATATAAGAGCTAAAAGTGATGCTATATTGACTGGAAGCGGAACAATATTAAAAGATAATCCAAGATTAACAGTCCGATTATTAAAAAAAAGTACCTCTAGTTACTCCCAGCCTTTGAGATGTGTAGTGGATAGTAGTTTAAAAATTACTGGAAATAAAAATATCTTTTCTGATAATTTAAAAACAATCATTTTCTGCAACAATGCTAAAAAAGAAATAAACACCCCTTCAAATATTGAGATAATACAAAAACCAGGTGAAGGTGGCTTAGTATCTCTAGTAGAAGTTTGTAAATTCCTTGGTAAATCTGAGATTAATTATTTACTGGTAGAATCAGGGCCTAGATTAGTAGGAGCTCTTCTTAAAGAAAGACTCATTGATGAGTTTATACTATTCATAGCGCCAAAATTGATGGGAAAGGAAAAACTAAATTTTGCAAAAATTCAAAGAAGAATGAATAACATTAATCTTAAAATTCAAAGTATTGATGAAATTGGTGGAGACATTAAATTATTAGCTAGACCTCAATATAACTAAAAAAATGAAACTTAATACTACTCAAAATTTAATATCTGATATTTCTGAGGGGAAGATGGTTATTCTTATGGATGATGAAGACAGAGAAAATGAAGGTGATTTAATTCTAGGAGCAGAAAAAATTACACCTGAAATTATAAATTTTATGGCTACTCATGCACGGGGTCTTATTTGCTTAGCTTTGAATAAAGAAAGGTGCCTACAACTAAATCTTCAACCAATGGTCAGAGACAGTAGAAGTAAGCAAGGAACAGCCTTTACAGTTTCAATTGAAGCAGCTCAAGGGGTAACAACTGGTATTTCTGCTTCCGATAGAGCAACCACTATTCTTGCAGCAGTTAAAAAAAATGCAAAACCTGAAAACATAGTTCAACCAGGACATGTTTTTCCTTTAACAGCATCAGATGGAGGGGTTCTTACTAGAGCAGGTCATACAGAAGCTGGATTGGACTTAGCAAAATTGGCAGGGTTAGAACCTGCAGCAGTTATAGTAGAAATAATGAATGAAGATGGAAGTATGGCTAGAAGACCAGATCTAGAAAAATTTGCTAAAAAACATAACCTAAAAATAGGAACAATAGCTGACCTAATACACTACAGAAATATAAATGAAAAAAGCATTAAGAGAATCAATGAAACTTCAGTTTCTACAGAATTTGGAAATTTCAAGCTAACAGCTTATCAAGATTCTATTCTAAACAGGACTCATTTAGCATTAACGAAAGGTACAATCTCAAACAAAAAAGAAACTCTAGTGAGAGTGCATATAAGCAATTCATTGCATGATCTTATGGGAATAGAGGGATTTGGAAAAAGGTGGTCTTTTTCTAAAGCAATGGAGAAAATAAATAAAGAAGGATCTGGAGTTTTGCTTCTAATATCTCAAGATGAAACAGCGGAAACTATATTAAATAACTTTAATTTTCTTAAAAGAAAGAAGAAATACTCTAGAAATGAAGCCCCAGACAATAGAATTGTTGGAATTGGAGCTCAGATTCTTAGAGATCTGGGGGTAAAGAAAATACAGCTTCTTGGTGCTCCAGTAAAATACCCCCTGGCAGGATTTGATTTAGAAATAACTGAATTTATAACACCATAAACTTGAAGAATGTCAAAAAAAGGAAATATTCTAATCGAACCCTCCGAAGAATCTAAAAGAAGTAAGTACGTTCTGATAACCACACAATGGAATAAAGACATAGTTGAAATTCTTTTCAAGAATGCAGAAAAAGAACTCTTAAAAAAAGGTGTACATAAAAAAAATATTTTACACTTGGAAGTCCCTGGTGCTTTTGAACTACCTTTATCTGCAAAAAAATTTGGAGAAAGAAAAGACATAGACGCAATTATTGCCCTTGGAGCCATTATAAAGGGAGAAACTCCGCACTTTGATATGATAGCTAATAGCTGTGCTGCTGGTTTAATTAATGTTTCTTTAGAGATTAATAAACCAGTAATATTTGGGGTTTTAACTACAAATAATTATGAGCAAGCAGTTGAAAGAGCAGATTCTAAAAAAGGCAACAAAGGAGCGGAAGCGGCTTTAAGTGCTATGTTACTTCTTGAGAATTTATCAAAAAATGAATGAATATGCCTTCATCTATCTCGCCAACAAGATCTAGAGACAAAGTACTTCAAAGTTTATATGAAGCAGAAGTAGGAAATAATTTATTAGATGAAGTAATAAGCAATAGACCAAATCAAAAAAATAATCCTCTTTTTCAGAACCATCTTCGTGGAGTTCTAAAATCGCGTGAATCTTTAGATAAAATACTTGAAAAGAATTTACCTAGACCACTTTCTCAGCTAGACCCTATAGAAAGAAATATCCTTAGGATGGCTTTATTTGAGCTCCTTAATAATGAGACTAAAGAAGTTATTGTAATAAGCGAAGCAATTCGCTTATCTAAAAAATATGGTTCTTCAAATGGGTATAAATTTATTAATGCAATTCTAGATAAGTTAATCAAGGAGGGATTGGACCAAAATTAACAAAAATCGGTGATGACCATGCTCTTTCTTGAGTTTCGTTCAGGCAATCCCCAACCCCCTTTCCTTCAATATCTCCACATAAATTTACTTTGATACATTTGCCTTCTTCCATCTCACAACCAAGACCATCAGCATTTATGGCTAGACTAGAGGATTGTATTGCTCTCACATAGTAAATAACTTCGCGATTTCCTATGGAAAATTGGTTATCTGTAAACTCTATTTCACACCCCTCTTGAGAAGGTTCACAATCAAATATTTTCCAGGGGTCTTCAATCAATCCTTCCAAAGGTTCCTCTTCATATGACTGAGGTCTTATTCTAACCACTTCTATTCTTTGAATATTTTTTCTTATATCTGAAGGATTAAAACACTCTCCCTTACAAAGGTTTGTAATTAAATTTTGTTTTTCAGCTTCTCCAGAAGAGCCTATACATCCAGGTTTTTGAAAATTCGCTCCTAATGCTTTTACCTTAAATACAGGGTTTTTTTCCATTCTCACCTCAGCACCCATTGGATAAACATTTTCACTATTATGATTTACTAAATCAAACCATAATAAAATCCTGTCTCCACTAGTAGCATAGACTTCTCTTCTATTCATAGAGTTCCACAAACTATCTCTGTTTTTAGATAAAGAGTGAACAGCGACTAATCCTCCGGTATAAAGAAAGGAAGAAGCTCTTTCTGATTGTATTGATAATGTTGGTTCTTGATAAGAATCTAGATTTTGAGTCCTAGGCAGCTTAGGTTCTGTTAATCTTGGATTAAGAAGAACATTGCCTTGAGTGTTTTGTAAGTTTATTCGAGATTCAGAATTTAAAAACCTCAGATTCTCTTTATATCCAGTTCCAGGTCTCCCTTGATGATTATCACTTGAGCCAATAAAACCAAACTTATAATTCAAAGGGGTATCACCAGAAAAATCTGTTGAAGCTAATGCATATTGAATAGACATCTTAGGTCTATAATCAAAAGCTGGTAAGAAGCAATCCTTACATTGGCCTGAATCTTTCCACTCTTTCGGGTCATAACCAGGAACTGTAAGAATGCCATAAGGATGAGACTTAACAAAATTCTCCCTTGCTTCTAAGGATCTATTATTGCACTCATCGTCTGACCCTGCTGCTATTCTGCATCTTTCTTTTATTATCTCTCCTGCTTGAAAACAGTATGGTAAATAATTTTGCGTAGGTTGCTCACAGGAAGCAACATCTTCAGAATTAAAATTAAGAGGTGACCAAGATCTATATTCTTCTGAATTTCCATGTCCAGAATATATCTCAACTAGATTACCAAACTTTGGATCATAGTCTGAAGAATTTAACTGATTATCCCAAGATGCAAAAGGAGGAGAAGTAGCACCCCATGCCGTTCCATGTGGGATAATCATTATCTCGGAGAGATAATCATTAAGCTTAGAGTATAAAGTTAAAGGTGAGTCTGCTGTTTCCATACAATTACTTGAATTGAATAGCCCCAACCCTTCATCGCACCTTTCTAAATAGGAGGCTACTAAAGATTTATACCTCCAATCGAAATAATGTTTTCGATTTGGAAAGTCTAATGCTACTGCAGCACTTATTATTAAAGGATTTGGGTTAACAAAATTTTTAAATTGGCCAGAATTAACAGCAGCAATAGGTTTAGGTGGAATTTTATTATCTTCGAGACCCTTAACTATTATATTCTTATGACCATAATGTTTATTTGGGTCTGAGCTAGTCTGAGTCCATTCCCAACCTATAAATGGTATAACTTCACCTTGATCTACTTCACTTGATATTGCTGCACAGCTTTGAATAGAGTTTAAACTATCTTTCCATTCTCTTTGGGTAAGCCATTCTGCATGATCAGTAACAGCAAAAAAATCTAAGTTAGAGCAAAATCTAGCAAAATTACATGCATCTGCTACAGGATGAACACCTTCCCCTTGTGCTATAGGTAGATTAAGCATAAAAGCATCAAAAGAAAAAGTGGTGTGCACATGCAAATCTCCAAAAAGAATTTGCTTTTTCTCAAAACCTTTAGTTCTCTGGTCTACATCAATTATTTTTGATAACTGTGAGACAGAAGAAAATTTAGAGACTTCTCCTGGTCCTATATAAGATCCGAACCAGTTAAAGAATACTCCGGCAATTAAAAGGAAAAAAGGAGATAAGAGAATAAGAATCGAATAAAGAATAGATTTTTTTGAGATTTTTATCATTATTCTCTAGCTAACTAGAGGAAGGGTTGTTGTCTTCTAATAAGACATAATGTTTTAAACTTTCTGTTTCTACAAAATAATATTTCCTCTTTGGTCCTTCTTCCATAAGCTTTACTTTAAAAATCTCTCCTTCTTTTAAACTCTCTGTAAGAATTATTTTCTCTCCTCTTTTTATCTTATAGAGATCCCTTGAATCAACAGTAGCAAAATTAAAATTATCTTCATAAGAAATAATTTGTTTTTTTAATAAAATTACCTTTATGACGTCTTTTTTATAATGAAAAAGAACTAACGAAGAGTGTTTGCGTGCTTCTAATTCATCTCCAATTTCGTAATTGGTTTCTTGCTCTGTTTGAGTACACAGTGAAAAAAATAATATTAATAATCCAATTAAGTGTTTCATTTTCCTAGCGGATATTCCCTGATAATAGCATCTTCGCGTCTAGGACCAGTAGAGATAATAACTACAGGGGCACCACAAAGCTCTTCTACAGTTTGAATAAAAAGAGCTGCTTTCTTATTTAGGTCACTAAAATTTGTGATCCCTTCAGTTAACTGGTCCCACCCCTCTAATTCTATATATTCTGGTTTTACATCATCCAATGACATAGTTTCTAAAATATCTTCTTCAGAAAGTGAGCTTGAGTAGTTAACACAAATTTTGATCTTTTCTAAACCATCCAGAACATCTATTTTAGTTAAACATATTCCATTTATTCCATTTAAATATACTGAATGAGAAAGTAGAACAGAGTCTAACCAGCCACACCTTCTAGGCCTGCCTGTTGTAGCTCCAACTTCAGACCCTCTTTCAGCTATGTAAGTTCCTATTTCATCTTTTAATTCTGTAGGAAAGGGACCTTCTCCAACCCTTGTAGCATAGGCTTTTGATATACCTAATGAATAATCTATTTTAGTGGCACTTAAACCCACACCAGGGGCTATCCCTCCCAATGAAGAATTACTTGAAGTTACAAAGGGGTAGGTTCCTAGACTATAATCCAATAAAGCCCCTTGAGCGCCCTCAAATAGGATACTTTTATTTTTTTTCTGTAAATTTTTGACTTCATTAATTACATTTCCTACAAAGGGCTTAAGCTTTTCAGCCTGTTTAAGATTAATGTCTAATAATTCATTAATATCTTCTTGTTGATTTTTGTCATATCTCTTTATTAAAAAATTATATATCTCTAATGCTTCTTCTAATTTAACCTTTAAGGTTTCAGGATTATACAAATCAACAACTCTTATAGATCTTCTGCCTACCCTGTCTTCATAGGCTGGACCTATTCCCCTCCCCGTTGTTCCAATCTTTGTTCCGCTTCTTGACCTCTCTCTAAGTTGATCTATTTTTATATGGTAAGGTTGAATAAGACAAGCAGCTTTACTGACTATTAGTCTTCCTTCAATATCGCCAATGAATTTATAAGCATCGTTTATTTCTGAAAACAAGGCTTCCAGACTTATCACAACACCCCTTCCTAAAAAACATTTAATATTTTTATGACATATTGAAGAAGGTAACAAATGAAAAACTATTTTCTTACCCTCAACTATCAGAGTATGCCCTGCATTGTGTCCTCCTTGGTATCTAACAGCAGCGTGGATATCTTTAGAAAGAAGGTCTACAACTTTACCTTTTCCTTCGTCTCCCCATTGCAATCCGAGAAGAGATATTAATTTACTCACTTTCTAAATCCAAATTACTATGTTCTGCTATTGCCAAGATATCTAAATCAAATCCTACTGCCGGTCTTAGTAAATCTTCTATCTTACTTATACCATCATATCGACCACCCTTAGCTAATGGATAACCAGCTTTATCTATGTAAGCTGAAAAAACTATCCCATTATGATATCTAAAACCATAAGCCTCTCCTAAATCTATGTGCAACTTAATTTTTTTATTTAATTGAAGCTTTTCTATTAAACTCTCTAAATAATCTAAATAATGTATTATTTCATCGCCGAGAATAGATAGTTTTGACTTTGCTGTTTCTATAACTTCTCTTCCTCCATAAAGTTTAGATAAATCAAGAAGCATATCGATCTGTTCAGACGTTAATTCCTCTGAACTAAGGGCTCTAATGTCTGATTCAGATTTTTTAGATAAAACTGATTCAACTTTATCAATATTTATAGTTGAACTTTTCTTAATTTCTTTAAAAAGGAATGAGGTTAAGCCGGCATGGCCTATACTCAAGGTTATTTCTTTAACTCCTACTTTTCTAAGTCCCTCTATCATCAAGCTCATACTCTCTAAATCAGCTTCAAGAGAAGGGTCTCCAAAGATCTCTGCTCCAACTTGTATAGTAGTTCTAGATCTGTGTATTTGAGATATTTTCTTCTTTAGAGTGTCACCTACATAACAAAGTCTAACTGGATCCAAAGTATTAAAACGGTAGGCATCTATCCTTGCTGCTTGCTCACTCAAATCAGGCCTAAAAGATAATTGCTTTTCTGATAGATTATCTGCAAAAGAAAAGGCATAAGCCTCTAACTCTTCATGAGCTTCTCCGCCAAGAGTTTCTGAAAATTCTAAAAGAGGTGGAATAATATATTCGTATCCTGAAGATATATATAGGTCAATTAAAACTCTTTTAAGTTTCTCAATCTTGAGAGATTTAGGAGGAAGTATTTCATCAAATCCAACGGGAAGTTTCCAGCTTTTTTTCATTGGTTTATGGCTAAGGAAAAGCCCTTAGATTAGTAATTTTACTTAGGTTCTGATTTATCAAGGTACTTAAAAAAATCACTATCAGGATCTATTAATAGTATATCTGATTTATTTTCAAATGTAGCTTGATATGCCTTTAAGCTTCTAGTGAAATCGTAAAACTCTGGATCTTTTGAATACGCTGAGGCGTAAGTTGAAGTAGCGGTAGCGTCACCATCTCCTTTTGTTTCTTCGGCTTCTCTATATGCATCGGCTAATATAACTGTTTTAGATTTATCTGCTCTTGCTCTTATCACTGCAGCGACTTCATTTCCTTGAGCTCTAAGCTCTCTTGCTAGTCTTTCTCTTTCGGTCCTCATCCTGTTGTAAACAGAATCACTTACCTGGGCTGGTAAGTCTATCTTTTTTACTCTCAGATCTATAACTTCGACTCCTAATTCATCTTGAGCAATTCTATCTAACTGAGAAGAAAGCTGGGTCATAAGCTCATCTCTTTCTCCAGATACAACCTCTTTTACTGTCCTTACTCCAAACTCATTTCTTAGTCCTGTATCTACTCTCTGAGCTAATAAGCGTTTTAATCTTTCCTCATCTCCACCAGTGGTTGTGAAATATTTTGAAACTTCTTTTATTCTCCATTTAACAAAAGAATCTACTATGAGAGCTTTCTTTTCTGAAGTTAGATATCTCTGAGGTGCAGCATCTAAAGTTAATATTCTGGCATCAAATTTTCTTACTGTATTGATAATTGGAAGTTTAAAGTGAAGGCCTGGAGGCACATCAAAGCGCACGATCTCACCAAAACGTAATAGTACTGCTCTTTGTGTTTCGCTTACTACATAAAGAGATTGTGTAAGCGCTATAAAAGATAGCAAAAGAAATATAGATAAAAATACTTTTAATTTACTCATCTTCTTCCATCCTGTTGTCTATTTCTTCTTCTTATTTCTTCTATAACTTGGTTGGTTAACTCCCTGATAGAGGTGTTTGAATTTGGGTTTGTGCTTGGAGGAGGTAAAACTATCTCTTCCTCTGCTCTTGCTGCTTGGGCAATTTTATCAAGGGGTAAATAAAGAATATTATTTCCTCCTTCTACATCTACCATCACTTTTGTGCTACTTGACATAACCTGTTGTACTGCATCCAAATAGAGTCTATTTCTTGTTACTGCAGGTGCCTTCTTATATTCCTCTAAGAGAAGATTAAAACGGGCTGCATCTCCTTCAGCTTCTGCTATCACTTGTTCTTTATAAGCTTGCGCCTCTTGAAGCATTTTTTGTGCCTGCCCTCTGGCTTCAGGAACTAGACCATTCGCATACGTTTCTGCTTCGTTTCTTACCCTTACCTCGTCTTCCCTAGCCTTAATAACATCGTCAAAAGCCTCTTGAACTTGATCAGGTGGAGAAGAATCTTCTATATTAACTATTACAACCTGCAATCCAGTAACATATTTATCTAAGTAAACCTGAAGTCTTTCCTTTACCATTTGGGCAATTAGTTCCCTTCCTGTGGTTAATGCATCATCCATAATGGTACTTCCAACTACATGTCTTAAAGCGCTTTCTGTGGCCTGGGCTAAGCTGTTATCTGCATCTCTTATCTCTAAAACATAATTCTCTGGATTAGTGATTTGATACTGTACTGAAACAGTAACGTCGACAATATTCTCATCTTTCGTCAACATCAATGCATCATGTCTATGTGGTCTTACCCTAACAACATCAACAATCGTTCTGCTATCAATAATTGGTGGATTCCATCGTAATCCTGGACCTTTGGTCTCTTGATATTCACCTAGCCTTAAAATAACTGATCTCTCTGCCTGTTGCACTTGGTAAATACCCAATAAGAACCAAACAATAAGAACTAAGAAAATAAGAAAAAAAACGTTCTTAGAAGAAAAGCCTCCTCCTCCGCTAGATATTCCTAACCAACCGTTAATTTTTTCTTTAAACTGTTTAATGGCTTCGTCAATATCTGGGGGACCTTCATTTTTTCCCCAAGGATCCTTATTACCATTTCCGTTCCAAGACATTAGACTGCAACCTCAATTTTATTTTTATTTGAATCCACCAATTTTACTCCTTTTTCTAAAAGTAGTTCCTGAAGATATTCTCTGCCCATCTTAATCTTTAATTGTATCAGACCTGAAGAAGTAGAAGTCTTTTCTTCTTCAACATACCCCAAAGAATAAAGATTAGATCTTACACTTCCTAGAGAAGACTTCAATGAAATCCAACCAACAAAAACTTCTTTATTCACGCAATGGATCATTGATTCTTGCAGGTTACATATACCAAGTTCTTCTCTAGCTGATATCCAAACTTCTTTGTCACCAAAACAGTAGTCTTCTAGAATATCTTTGTTGCCTATTTTATCTATCTTATTATTCACTCTCAATTGTTGAATATGAGAAATGTCTAATTCATCTAGTAAATTATTAACTTCTTCTAGTTTATGTAAATAATTAGGGTCTGAAATATCGACTACGTGAAGTATTAAATCAGCAGATTTTAGTTCATCTAGAGTAGCTTTAAATGATTCGATAAGTTGTGTAGGCAATTCAGAAATAAAGCCAACCGTATCAGAAAATAGGAAGGGGCTTAAATTATTATCTCTATTCTTTCTTGTTACTGAATCTAAGGTGGCAAAAGGTTGATTGGCTACGTATTGGTCACTTCCAGTCAGAACATTAAATAGAGTAGTCTTACCTGAGTTTGTATAACCAATTAAGGAAATTAAGATCTTTTTGCTCTTTTGCCTAGAATATTTATTAAGAGTTCTTTGTTGGTGAACTTTATTAAGCTTTTTGTTAATAGTTTTAATCCTTTGATTTATAAGACGCCTATCAGTTTCTAATTGCTTTTCTCCTGGGCCTCCTCTTAAACCAATTCCTCCTCTTTGCCTTTCTAAATGGCTCCAGCCTCTTACAAGCCTGGTTGATAAATGTGATAATTGAGCTAACTCAACTTGGAGTTTGCCTGTATGACTTTTAGCTCTTAATGCAAAAATATCCAATATAAGTCCAGTTCTATCTAAAACTCTTGATTTAAATATAGCTTCAAGATTCCTTTCTTGGGAAGGAGATAGATCATGGTTAAAAATAACCAAATCTACCTTTAAATCTTTTACTTTATTTTTTATTTGTGAAATTCTTCCTTTTTTTATAAATGTGCTTGCTACAGGTTGTTCTTGTTTTCCTCTAACACCTGCAACTATATTTGCACCAGACGCTAAAACTAATTCTTTAAATTCATTATGTCTGTCCTTTGCTAGCCTCTTTTCTTTGCCGCCCGTTAACTCTACCTGAACAAGCAAAGTCTTTTGAGAGGTGTCTTTTATATTTAAATACATAAAAAATCTTAGAATTATTTCGCTTTAAGTATTTCTTCTTTCACTACAGCTACTGATTTCTCTATATCTTGAGAAACCCATATTACATTTTCCCAGCTTTTAAGCCATGTCATTTGACGCTTTGCTAACTGTCTCGTTGAAGTAACTGCCCTAGAAACCATTTCATCATATGAGAGAAAGCCCTCTAAATATTGGCAAACTTCTTTATAACCAACACTTCTTAAGGATTTAAAGCTACTATTAATGTCCTTTCGAGACAATAAGTTTTCAACCTCTCCTATTAAGCCTTCTTTTAACATTTGATCAAATCTATTTTGGATTTCTTTTCTATGAGCGTCTCTACTCTTAGACTTAATAGCAAATTGAAAAAAATTATATTGATCTGAAAGAGGATTATGACTACTTTTTTCTTTCTTTTGCAAAATTGACATGGGTTCAGTTGAGAGCTCATAAACTTCTAAAGCTCTTTGAATTCTTTGAGAGTCGTTGGGGTGAATTTTCTCTGCAGACTTAGGGTCTAACTTCTCTAGCCTCTTATGAAGAAAGGGCCATCCTTTTTTTTCTGCTTCTTTGGTTAAAGAGTTTCTGATTGAATTATCTGCACTTGGCATATTTGCTAATCCTTTAAACAAAGAACGAAAATACATCATAGTACCTCCAACTAACAATGGAGTATTCCCTAAATCTATAGAATTTTCTATTTCTTTAATAGCATCTTTCCTAAAAAGTCCTGCAGAGTAATTCTCCTCTAACTCCAATTTATTAACTAACTTGTGAGGGTATTTTTTTAAGAGTTCCGGGGATAGTTTTCCACTTCCAATGTTTAGATATTTGTATATCTGAACTGAATCCACACTAATAATATCAACGGGAAGTTCATCGAAAATAGAAGTAGCAAGATCTGTCTTCCCAACTCCAGTAGAACCCATAATAGTAAAAATGTTTGATTTTCTTCCCATTAATCTAGTTTAAAAGAGAAAAGAGAATAAAAAAACAAACCGACCGCTAAAAAACGGTCGGTTTTACAAAATTAATTAATTAAGTTAGGTCGTAACTTCTTTCTTCATGCTCAGTAACATCTAGACCTTCGAGTTCCTCTTCTTCAGTAACCCTTAAGGGTGTAAGCAGACCTATTAGCTTGAGTATTATCCAAGAAGCTACGGCTGTCCAAAGCCCTATAACTAGAATTCCTTTTAGTTGGATCAAAAATTGTTCCATTGGAACCCATGTCTCACCTGCACTTGAACCTAAAAATCCTCCTTGTACACCTACAAAACTAACCATTATGATTCCAATTATTCCACCAACTCCATGAACAGGGAATACGTCTAAGGAGTCATCTATACCGAATAAGCCCTTAACAGCTTGAGTAGCATAAAAACATATTATTCCTGCCATTAAACCAATTAAAAGAGCACCTTCAGGTCCAACACTTCCGGCTGCCGGAGTAATAGTTGCCAATCCGGCTACCATACCTGTAGCAATCCCTACTAGTGTAGGCTTTCCTCCTTTTATCCACTCTATAGACATCCAGGTAAAAGCTGCTGTTGCTGCGCTTATATGAGTTACTAGCATTGCCATGCCTGCTAGTCCATCTGCTGCCCAAGAACTTCCCGCATTAAAACCAAACCATCCTACCCATAACATCGCAGCTCCAGTAATTACCATTGTCCGGTTATGAGGAGGCATAGCAGTTGATGGGAAACCTTTCCTCGGTCCTAATACAAGTGCTGTAACTAAAGCACCTACACCGCAAGTTAAATGAACAACTAAACCACCTGCAAAATCTTTTACGTCGGCAAGATAACCACCACCCCATATCATATGACAGGCTGGGATATATACTGCCGTAAACCAAAGTAAAGAAAAGAGGCACATTGCACCAAATTTCATTCTTTCTGCAAAAGCACCTACAACTAATGCGGGTGTGATAATTGCAAAAGTCATTTGAAAAATTACAAATAGAGAATGTGGCATTGTAGTATCAGGAGCTAATGTATCTCTGCCTAATGCTGTTAAGAAAAAAGCACTTGTTCCTCCTATAAAAGCATTACCTTCAGTAAAAGCAAGACTGTAACCATATACAACCCAAGCAATAGAGACTATGCAAGCTATAGCAAAGCATTGCATTAAAACTGAGATAGCATTTTTACTTCTTACTAAGCCTGCATAAAAGAGTGACAAGCCGGGTAAAGTCATGAATAGGACTAAAGCTGTTGAAGTCAGTATCCAAGCAGTATCTCCAGAGTCATGCCCCTCAGCAGAAAGTGAAAAAGACAGAAGTGCTGTAGTTGTAATGAAAAATAATCTTTTTAACATAAAATCTCCTCTTTTCTATTTTTTTTAAACTGCATCCTCATTGAGTTCACCAGTACGAATTCTTACCACTTGCTCCAAATCAGAAACAAATATTTTTCCATCGCCTATCTTGCCGGTATTGGAAACCTTTGAAATGGCCTCTATCACAGACTCTGCATTTTCATCACTAACTGCTATCTCTAGCTTAGTTTTTGGAAGAAAATCTACCACATATTCCGATCCACGGTACAGCTCTGTATGACCTTTCTGTCTTCCAAAACCTTTCACATCTGTAATAGTTAATCCGCTTACCCCCACAGAAGAGAGAGCGTCTCTAACTTCATCTAATTTGTAAGGTTTTATAATAGCTGTTATTAATTTCATAAGTTAGCCTCCTAAGAAAGTGTTCCTACGATATGAGAAATTATTCTATAAGGGTCTGCATTTGAAGCAGGCCTGCGATCTTCTAAGTAACCATCCCAATCATGCTCTATTGTGTATATTGGAATTCTAATACTTGCCCCTCTATCACTAATTCCATATGAAAATTCAGTGATTTTTTGAGTTTCATGTAGTCCTGTTAGTCTTTTGTCATTATCTGATCCATACTCTTTTATTGCTTCTTCATGAGCAGCTCCTAATTTTTCACACAAGGAAGTCATGAGTTGTTCGGAACCATTTGTTCTCATCTCCTCATTTGAAAAATTCGTATGCATTCCTGAACCATTCCAATCACCTGATTTAGGTTTAGGATGAAGGTCTACGCACACCCCAAATTCCTCAGCAACTCTGTGTAGTAAATATCTACTAACCCAAAGATCATCTCCCGCTTTTATTCCTTTACCTAAACACTGGTATTCCCATTGACCTAGAGCTACTTCAGCATTAGTTCCCGTTACTTCGAGTCCAGCTTCTAAACAAAGGTCAAGATGGGCTTCTGAGATCTCTCTTCCGGCAACGTTATTAGCTCCAACTCCACAATAATAGTCTCCTTGAGGCCTGGGAGTTCCATCTTGCCAACCTAAGGGATTTCCCTTGATATCTGTGAAAAAATATTCTTGTTCAAACCCGAACCACCAATCATCAGCTACCAAACCTTCACAAGCTTTCCTGGTATTAGAAGGGTGGGTTTCGTGTTCGCCTGTATCAACCTGACACATAACTAGATCTGCTCCAAGTGGCCCATCATATTGAGCTACAGGAATCAAGATACAGTCCGAGCTGCTTCCATCAGCTTGTTGAGTAGAAGAGCCATCAAAGCCCCACTGGGGAGGTTCTTCTTCTTCAGTAACTTTTATTTTGCTTCTTATTGAAGGCTCAGGTTCATATCCATCTAGCCAGATATATTCATACTTTTTCTTTTCCGTTGACATACTTTATTCTCCTTATAAGTTTAATATTTTTCTAACTTATATTAACATCTCCCTATAAATTTAATAGTCACCTTATATAACTACATGCAAGTTATATGCCATCAAATTTTAATGATCCTTTGTTGAAATAAAATAATATAGTATCTAACTTGATGCAGAGTAGATAAAAATGCACCAAAAAGGGTCAGAAAAGGGGTTTAATTGGTACTTAAAAAAATATTATCTAGAGATGAACTAAGGTGAGACAGGATTTTTTGCAAAGCCCCTTTATTCTTTTTTGTAACAAGTAAAGATGCCTCTCCTAGTCTTTGTATTTCAGCTTTATTATTTAAAAGATGTAAACAATAACTAACAAGATCTTTTGAAGTATGAATTATTTTTAAAGCTTCTGCTTTCTTTAGTTCACTAGCTACATCTTCAAAGTTCCTTAAATTTGGTCCTACACAAATAGGCTTCCCTAATGAAGCTGGTTCTATAATATTTTGACCCCCATGATCTATTAAACTTCCTCCAACAAAAGCAATATCAGAGACCGAATAAAGCAAATTCAATTCACCCATTGTGTCACCTAACAAAACTTCAACATTGGGATTAACTTGTTCTTTCTTAGACCTCCTTGCTACCTTAAAGCCTTTATCAATAATAAGTTTATATACTTTAGAAAACCTTTCTGGATGTCTAGGAGAAATTATAAGAAGAGCATTATTCATAGATCTTAGCAATTCTGAGAAAGCTTCAAGTATTATCTCTTCTTCGGTTTCATGAGTACTAGCAGCTATCAATATCGGTCTGTCTTCTCCTTCTACAGCCCAACTTTCTTTAATAGTATTAGATATATTTGTAAGTTCTTTTGGAATTTCTATTTCATACTTGAGATTACCACTTAATTTAATATCCTTTTCTTTGATAAGCTCATTAAATCTTTTTTTATCAGAGTCATATTGAGCAATGAGAAGATCTACTTTATCTAGTGATGAGTTAATTAATGATTTGAAAGTTAGGTAATTGTTCTTTGATTTCTCTGAAAGCCTAGCATTAATAACCCCTACAAAAATTTTTCTTTTATTGCATTCATGAATTATATTGGGCCATATTTCAGTTTCTAATATTAATAATGCCTTGGGCTTCCAGAAATTAAGAAACTTCTTAATGCAATAGGGCAAGTCAAGAGGAATGTACTGGTGTTTTACCCTATCCCCCATAGTCCTTCTTAACATATCAGAACCGGTAGGTGTGGTTGTTGTTACCAAAAGATCTAAGTTCTTATAAGTATCCAACAAACTTCTTAAAAGAGGTAAAGAAGCATTAACTTCACCTACAGAAACAGCGTGAACCCACAAAACATCTTTTTGAATTGAAAAGTTTTTTACAACCCCTAAACGTTCTGACCACCTTTTGAGATAATCACTATCTTTAATACCTTTCCAGGTTAACCTCAAAAAGTAAAAAGGGCTAATCAAATAAAATAGGGCCGTGTAGATAATTCTCGGCATATTGCTATGCTAACATATGATTTTCAATGAATTATATAAAAGTCTAATCAGGATAAATGATAGTAGTTACCGGAAGTAATGGTTTTATAGGAAGCAACCTTATACGCCAATTAAATCAAAGGGGTTTTACAAACATACTGGCAGTAGACGATCTTTCAAAAAAAGATCGAATTGAAAATATTAATGACTGTGAGATAGAAGAAATAATGGATTCCAACGAGTTTTATTCATCTCTAGAAACTAATTTATTGAAGAAAAAAAAGATTAAAACCATATTTCATCAAGGTGCATGTTCAAATACTTTGGAGTGGGATGCTTCTTTTATTCTCAGGAATAATTATTGCCTCTCTAAGAAACTTCTTTTACATGCTCAAAAGAATTTAATACCTTTCATTTATGCTTCATCTGCTTCAGTTTATGGAAATGGTAAAAATTTTAAAGAGGATAAAAAGAATGAAAACCCTATAAATCTTTATGCGTATTCAAAATATCTATTCGATCAATATGTAAGAGTTAGATTAAATAACAACTCAAATCAAATAGTAGGTCTTAGATACTTTAATGTCTATGGACCAAATGAATCTCATAAAGAGAGAATGGCAAGTGTGGCTTATCACTTAAAACAGCAACTCGAATATGGAGAAAAAGTTAAACTCTTTGAAGGGTCGGGAGGATACGCTGCAGGAGAACAAAGACGAGATTTTATTTATGTAAACGATGTAATTAAAGTAAATCTCTGGTTTATGGATAACCCAGATATCTCTGGTATTTTTAATGTCGGAACTGGTAAGAGTCAAACTTTTAATGAAGTTGCTAATGCTGTAATAGACTGGAACAAAAGAGGTTTAGTTGAATTTATACCCTTCCCTGAAAAATTAAGAAATTCTTATCAAAGTTTTACAGAAGCAGATATTTCTAAACTAAGAGAAGCAGGTTATACAGAAAACTTTTTCAATATTCAGGAGGGAATAAAACTCTATCTTGATTCAATGATTACTTGGCCAAGTAATGAATAACAGAAAGGATGGTCCGTATAATTCTGAAGAAACTTTCAGCATAGATTTGTTGAAACCAAAATACCTTCTTACTTGGGTGGGTTTATTTATCCTTTTTTTTGTATCGAAGCTACCTATTTCTGTAGTTCATAAATTAGGAGATATATTAGGCTTAATCTTTCTTCTGGTGAATAAACAGAGAAAGAAAATAGCTCTAATCAATCTTAAGCTTTGTTTTCCAAAATTAAAAGAACAAGAAATTAATAACTTATTAAAAGAAAATTTTAAGAATATAGGAAAAGGTATATTTGAGATGGGTATTGCTTGGTGGTCTAGTAAAAGCAGGTTACAAAATCTTATTTCTAATTATTCCAATAAGGAATTATTAGAAAAACTAACTCACGATAAGCAGGGTTTATTGGTGCTCATTAAACATTCTACGCACTTAGAACTTGATTTAAGGATGATTGCGAACATCTGTGAAATGGGAGGAATGTATAGACCACAAAAAAATTTAGTCATAAATTATTTTATGAGAAAATCTAGAAACTCCTATCTAAAAGGGGTCGTTTCAAACTCACAAGCCAGAAAAGGTATTGTATGGATAAAAAGAGGTCTAAAATTCTTTTATGCTGCTGATCAAGACTATGGAAATAAAGTATCAGAATATATCCCTTTCTTTGGTCATAAAGCAGCTACAGTTAAATTACCAGGTGATTTAGCTGCTAGTGGACTTGATATTATTTTTGCTGATGTAAAAAGAAATAAATTCGGATACGCAATTCATTTACATAAATTTAAGCAAACATCTTCTAGAGAAGAATTCCTCATCCAAATGAATGAATACTACGAAAAGGTTATTTCTGAAACTCCAGAAGAGTATTTATGGGTTCATAGAAGGTTTAAAAATAGACCTGATGATGAAGACAGCTTTTACCCTCATTGGAAGAGAAGAAAAAGAAGAAGAGAAAGGGAAAGGAACAAAACAGCTAAAAAAAGGGAATGAAATTACATTCCCCTTTTTCCATTCGCAAAGAATATTATTTTATTCTTATCATTAAATCATCAGAGTGGTTTCTTACATCAGTTTTTGCATCAGCTAACTCAGATTCATGAATCTCCATCAGAAGTGAACTTTTTTTAGCAAAATCTGCATAACTGTCGTATCCACAGTAAAAGTACCAAGCTAATTCTGGACCCCAGGCATGTTCTGCTAAAACACAACCTTCAAATGCTCTGTCGTAGGCATCGAATAACATCCTAGCCCTATCACGCATTTCATTAGCTGTAAGAAAAGGGCCAAATGTATATGTAGCTCTCAGTACATAAGGTGACCTTTTTTTTGAATTACTCTCAAGAATAGCAACCAAGTGATCTGTATGGTCACCATAAAGCTGAATAGGCTCTCGAGTAGTAGCAGAATTAGAATCATTAATTTCTCCAAAATGTTCCCAAGAATCAAAATAACAATAAGAATAGTAAGCTCTCTCTCCTCCAAATTGATGTCTTAAAAGACCGCAATTGTAATAACCATTCTTCTCTAGATTATCCAAATTTTCTAAAACTTGCTTCTCCACTCTTTGAGGCTGAGCTCCAGCTGGAATAGAGAAAGTTGAATTATAAGCAAAACCGTAAGTTCTTTCTGCTTCCGAACTCTCCACCTCCTCATGATGGGCTGAAAAGACCGAAGCCGAAATAATTAAGATTAAAGATGGTAATAATTTCTTCATTTTTGTGCCTCCGTTTTCGATTCTATCAAATTTACTGAATTTACTTTAAATTTAAGTTCAAATCTTTAAGAGTCTAAATCTTTAATTTTTTTAATTAAATTGGAAGTTGACATCCCTTTAACCAGTTTGATGGTTTTTACCTGCCCTCCTTTGGAAAGGACTTCTTTGGAACCGGCAATATCTTTCACTTTATAGTCTTTACCCTTAACTAAAATATCAGGTTCAAGCTCTTTGATTAACTTCAAAGGGGTATCCTCAGTAAATGAAGTCACCCAATCTACTGAGTCTAGGGCAGCTATCTGCTTGGCTCTTTCTTTTAGCTTATTAATAGGTCTCTTTGCTCCCTTTAACTTTTTTACAGAACTATCTGCATTTAAAGCGACAACTAGCCTATCACCAAGCTTTTTTGCTTCCTCCAGGTAAGTAATATGACCTGCATGCAATAAATCAAAACAGCCATTGGTGAATACAATCTTTTTTAAATCTTTTTTAGCTTCTTTGACTAAGCCTTTTATCTCAGTTTTTGATAGAACTGAATGTCCTGAATTTAAACTAATACTTAATTCTGCCAGGGAGGGTGAAGCCGTACCAGGTTTTCCTACCACTATACCGGCTGCTGCATTGGCTAACTTCACGGAATCCTCTAAAGTCATACCACTAGACTGAGCTGCAGCTAAACTTGCTATGACAGTATCTCCTGCCCCTGATACATCAAATACATCTCTGGCCTTGGTAGGGAAGTCGCTTCTATTAACTTTGCCTTTTTTCTTTTTAAATAATGTCATACCTGCCTGACCTCTAGTGATCAACAATCCTTGTAAACTGAGCTTCTTAATCATATTGTGGGCCTTGCTGTTTAAATCCTGTTCGCTCTTTACCCCACCTACTTCAGTTGAGAACTCCAGATAGTTTGGTGTAATGATGTAAGCGCCTCTGTACTTACTAAAGTTATTTCCTTTGGGATCAATAAAAACCGGTATATCTCTCTTTTTGGCTTGTTTGATTATATAAGGAACATCCTGCAGAGTTCCTTTTCCATAATCGGAAACAATTACCGAACCAAAGTCCTTTAATTTTCTGGAAAAATATTTTTTGGTCGAAATCCACTCTTTCTGATCAAAAGTTTGTTCTATATCCAAACGCAGCAATTGCTGTTGTCCTGCCAAAAGTCTTAGCTTATGAATCGTGTTTTTACTAGAGGAAGTTAAAGAAGATTTGATTAACGCATTATTTAGTAATGCCCTAAGCTTTTTCCCAGCTTCATCTCTACCTACAACTCCCAAAAGTTCAACTCTTGATCCTAATGATTTCACATTTGCAGCTACATTAGAAGCCCCTCCTAATCTTAGTTCTTTATTATTGGGTTTTAATACCGGAACAGGAGCTTCAGGGGAAACACGACTAACTGATCCCTTCAAATATTCATCAAGAATAATGTCTCCGATTACAAGAATTTTCCCTTTTTTTAATTGATAAAGTTCCATAATTAAAATTATTTACTCATGAATTGATAGATACGGTCAATCAGAGTGTCGATTTGTTCCATTGGAAGTGAGTGAGATGCTTCTGGGAAAACCTCCACACTCCAATTGTCATTAAGTCTATTAATGGCTTTTCTTGCTCTGGATGAAAAAGTAGAAAAAACATCTCCACATAAAATATAACTTGGAATATTTAGCTTCTTTAAATACGACCATGAATCCATATCTGAAGCCATAAAGGTTCTACTCTCCCAAGAAGGTGTACAACTTAATTCAACCTGTTTTTCATTAATATCTATTGTCCCCCCTTGTACATAATCTTCAATTAATGAACGGTCCCAAGTAGAAAAAACACCTCTTCCAAGATAAGAGTCCACCATCTCCTCTCTGCTACTAAACTTTGCTCTTCTATTTGCTGCTTGCTCTACCAACCCTACCTTTCTTCTTAAGCCCAACCTTAGCATGAAAGAAATCCTGAAGCACTCATAAGGGCTGTAAAGAACAGGTTCTAACATTATTAGTTTTTTAACCTTCTTTTGCTTCAAGCTAGCTAATTTAGCAGCCACTATAGCTCCCATGGAATGACCAGCGCAATACAACGGACCTTCTATTTTATCTGTTATCTCCACTGCGTCTTTGACATAAAAAGACCAGTCCTTAAAATTTTCAGGTCCTGTTTCTGCTTTTGTAAGACCATGCCCTCTCTGATCTATTGAAATGAAATTGATTGTCCCATTAAATTTTTCAGTCAGTCCATTAATCAATTGCCAGTAAGTTTGACCATTAAAACCAGTGGCATGGAAAAAGATGAAAGTTGGATTTCCTTTTTCTATGGGACGGGCAGAAATATAAGAAAATTCTTCACCCGAATTGTT